>JAPLBU010000054.1 GCA_026392575.1 Actinomycetota bacterium
CGCTGCTCGTGCCCGCGGCCTCCGTCCGGCTAGACGCGTACCCGGTCACCACCGCCGTCAACAGCGTGCGCAACAACGGCCCGGAACTGCTCGAGGCCGTCGCGGAATGAACTCGGCAGGGGCAGTGTTGTGCCAGTCGTGCGCCTCATCGCCGCCACCGAGGGTGGCCTGCCTGCCCTCGGCCTGCCGATCGGGGGAGTCGGGCTAGGCTCGACGACGATGACTGACGATGTCGTGGCCGAGATCGCGTTGGAGTCCGCCGAGGAGCGGACCCTGCGTTTTGAGCGCGATGCCATGCAGTACCTCGACCAGCTCTACGGCGCGGCGATGCGCATGACCCGCAACCCCGCCGATGCCGAGGACCTCGTCCAGGAGACCTACTTGAAGGCCTTCGCCGCCTTCGGATCGTTCACCGACGGAACGAACCTCAAGGCGTGGCTGTTCCGGATTCTCACCAACACGTACATCAACATCTATCGCAAGAAGCAGCGCCAGCCGTACCTGACCGGCACCGATGACCTCACCGACGGGCAGCTCCACGACGCGGAGAGTCACACCCCTCGGGGACTGCGATCGGCCGAGGCGGAGGCACTCGACCGACTGGCCGACACCGATGTCGTCGAGGCGCTCGCTGCCGTGCCGGAGGATTTCCGGATGGCCGTCTATCTGGCAGACGTCGAGGGGTTCTCCTACAAGGAGATCGCCGAGATCATGCAGACCCCAGTGGGCACAGTGATGTCCCGTCTGCACCGTGGGCGCAAGCTGCTCCGCGAGCTGCTCGAGGACTACGCCATCGAGCGTGGTCTGATTCCCGCTGCCGTGGCGGCCGACGGGGGTGACGAGTCATGAGTTGCGGAAACCCGCACGCGACCGATTGCGTCGAGGTCCTGGCACTCGTCTACGCCTTCCTCGACGGCGAGGTCGACGACACCGATCGTGCACGCATCGCTCAGCACCTCGACGAGTGCTCGCCGTGTCTTCGCCAGTACGGCCTCGAGCAGGCGGTCAAGTCCCTCGTGCACCGATCCTGCGCGTGTGAGCAGGCCCCCGACCGCCTGCGGATCCAGATCGTCACCAGAATCCGCCAGATCTCCATCACGTATCGCTCGTCCGGTCCAGCCGACTAGCCTGCACCGACTAGCCTGAGCAACTCAGGGCGATCAGGGAGAAGACGTGGAGCAGACGCTGCGGGCCGAGATGGTGGCCTCCGTGCACTCAGTGATTGCACAGGTGGGCGACGAGGTCGTTGTCGGCGACACCATTGTGATCCTGGAGTCCATGAAAATGGAGATCCCAGTCATCGTGGAGATCCCGGGCACCGTCACCGAGATCAGCGTGGCCCCGGGCGATGTCGTCCGCGAGGGCGACGTCATCGCGATCCTCCTCTGACCTACGCGTATGGCACGGCCCGTCGGAAGGCCAGCAGGTTCACTCCCTCGCGCGGACTCCAGTCCCGTTCGGGCAAACGGGTGAAGCCCAGTTGCTCGTAGAACTTATGCGCGCCGTGGTTGCGGTCGATGACGCAGATGACGTGCGCGGGCGCACCGTTCTCCCTGGCCCACTGCTCGCAGGCCGCGACGAGTGCCTCGCCCACGCCCGTGCGCCAGGCCGTCGGGGCGACGGCGAGGAACCGGAACTCCGACTCACCATCGCGGCCCACCTCGGCGAACGTGGTTCCGCTCGGGCAGATGGTGACGGTGCCGACGATCGCCCCGTCTCGCTCGGCGACGAGGACCTTCGCCTGCGCATCGCGGGCGCGGGCATCGCGCAGTGTGACCGTGTAGGGGTCTGACGGATCCAGATGTCCTGCCGTCGCGTAGGAATCGACGCAGAGCTCGCCGATCAGGTCGAAGTCGGGCTCTGCTGCGGGTCGGACGACGAGGGGACTGGGCACCGGCCAACTATCCCTGACGTGCTCCAGTGGGACGGCATGCGGGTCAGCTCGCCTCCGCGTACGAGGTCACGGCGTCGATGAAGGCGTCCATGCCGAGAGCGAAGCCGTCGTCGTCGATGTGGCGCCGCCGAGAGTGGCGAAGGGCCTGGGCGAGAGTCGGGTAGCTCGATCGGTAGGTCGCGCTGCGGCCCACGAAGCCTTCGGCGAAGGGCTCGATCGCGGATCCGAGGGCGATGCTGTCAAGAAGCGCCATCAGCGGCATGACCCGGTCGGTCGGTACACCGGCTCGCACCAGACAGGCGGCCACGGCTTCGTACACGGTGAGCGCATGGCCGGAGTTGATCGGCAGGGCGATGATCAACGTGGTCGCGACCGGGTGTCGCCCGTATGCCGCTCGGTAAAGGTGGCCGAACTGTCTCAAACCGGTCAGTGGATCAGCTGCCTCAAGGACGGACAGGTCAATGGAGGCGTTGATGCGCTCGTGAACCAGGTCCATGACATCGTCGATACCGCTCACGTGCGCGTATAGGGATGGTGCCTGGACACCAAGCGCGCTCCCCAGACTGCGCATGGTCAGCGCCGACTCGTCGGATGCACCGTCGAGGATGAGCAGCGCCGCCTCACCGATCCGGTCACGCGTCACGCCGGGACGCGCCTGTGTGCGCGCGACGGCAGCGTTACGTACGGGGGGCATAAAACTCCTCATAAGGGACAGTTCGAGGATTCAGGTCACAAATGCGTAAAAGGCCTTCCCAGACCCTTCCTAACGTTGTTAGTCTGCGACCCTTCGACGACCCCGTCAAGCACTTCTGGAGGATGCGTGGCATCTGGACCCGCGTTGACCATCGCCAACGTCACCAAGGCCTTCGCAACGCCTGAAGGTGGCGAGATCCGGGCGCTCGACGATGTGAGTCTCGAGGTTGCAGACGGTTCGTTCATCGTCCTGCTGGGTCCCTCTGGATGTGGGAAGACCACGCTGCTTCGTTGCATCGCCGGGCTCGAGACACCTGACGCGGGTGAGATCCGACTCCGCGGCGATCGGATCGATCACGTTCCGGTGTGGAAGCGACGCGTCAACACTGTGTTCCAGTCCTATGCGCTGTTCCCGCACATGACGGTGGCCCAGAACATCGCCTTCGGTCTCCAGATGGACAAGGTCGCCAAGGGTGACATCGACCGTCGTGTGGGGGAGTCCCTCGACATGGTGCGGCTGTCCGGACTCGGATCTCGCAAGCCGTCGCAGCTGTCAGGCGGCCAGCAGCAGCGAGTGGCATTGGCGCGTGCGTTGGCCAAGGATCCGGAGGTCCTGCTGCTCGACGAGCCGCTCTCCGCACTTGACCTGAAGCTGCGACGAGGGATGCAGTCGGAGCTCAAGCGTCTGCAGCGCGAGACGTCGATCACGTTCGTCCTCGTGACGCATGATCAGGGCGAGGCGATGGCGATGGGCGACCAGGTCGCTGTGTTCGACTCAGGACGGATCGTGCAGTTCGGCAGTCCCGAGGAGGTCTACCTGCGTCCGCGGACCGCCTTCGTCGCGGACTTCATCGGCGAGGCCAATCTCGTGAGCGCGCAGCGCGACGGCGGTGCGCTGTCCATCGACGGGCCGGTGACATTCACGTCGATGTCGAACTCGGGCCCAATCGGCTCACCGTTCGGATGCCGTCCCATGGAGCGCGGCCACCGGGCGTGGGTGCACGGGTGCACCCGGTCTTCCTTCCACAATCGCTGCGAGTGCTGGCCGACGCGTGACAACTCAGGAGAAGGCGCCCAAGAGCGTCGAGGCGCGCACTGCGGGACAGGGTTCCTGGTGGGTCGGGATCCCCGGCATCGCCTACCTCGTCGCGCTGGTTCTCGGCCCGATGATCATCATCGTCATCTACTCGTTCCTCAGCCGCGCGAAGTTCGGCGTCGGCGTCAAGTGGTCGTTCAGTTTCACCCCGTACCTGGATCTGGTATTCGGTGAGTCGCTGGCCGGGGGACGGTCCTTTGATCCGACCTACCTCGAGATCATTGCCAACTCTTTCTGGTACTCCCTGATCACCAGCGCAGCGTGCCTCGTGCTCTCCATCCCGATCGCCATCTGGATGGCCACTCGACCCGAGCACCGACGCACGGCCCTGGTGTTCCTCGTCACCATCCCGTTCTGGACAAGCCTGCTGATCCGGACCTATTCGTTCATCATCATCCTGAACGACAATGGCCCTATCAACGGGACACTGCAGTTCCTGCACGTGATCCAATCGCCGATCGGGATGCTCTACACCCCGTTCGCGACGGTCATGGGGCTCGTTTACACCTTCCTGCCGTTCATGATCCTGCCGATCTATGCGAGTGCCGAGCGATTCGACTTCCGGCTCGCAGAGGCTGCTTACGACCTCGGAGCCAACCGCTGGACCGTCCTGACGCGGATCGTGCTCCCGTCGGTGAAACCAGGGATCGTGGCCGGCATGCTGCTCGTCTTCATCCCGGCCCTCGGCTCGTTCCTGGCTCCGGAGCTCCTCGGCGGCGGCAAGACGTCGATGATCGCCAACGTCATCGCCGCGCAGTTCGGGGCGTCGCGAAACTGGCCCTTCGGCGCGGCGCTGTCCGTTCTGCTGCTCGTCATCACCATGCTGATCCTTGTCGGATTCGCGGTCGTGGCCCGCCGGACGGCGAAGGCGTCGGGCAGCTCGAGCTGGGACTCGCTGCTGTGAGCGCGCGGACGAAGCCCGTACGGGTCAAGGGCACGGGCGAGGCCCTGCGCGACTTCCCGACCTTCAAGGTGATCTCGTACCTCGTCTTCGCCTTCCTGTACTTGCCGCTTGTCTTCGTGGTGGCCTACTCGTTCAACAGCAACCGCGTTGTCACGGTCTGGAAGGGCTTCACCTTCGACTGGTACATCAACGTGCTCACAAACCACGACATCCAGCGCGCCCTGACAAACTCACTGCGCGTCGCGCTCGTGGCGACCGTGGTGTCCGTGATCATCGCGACGGGGCTGGCCATCGGCCTGCTGCGGATGCACCGCGCCGGGCGCACCTTCGCTTGGGCCCTGATCGGTGCGCCACTCATCATCCCCGAGATCGTCTTCGCCATCGGCACGCTGGCGCTCTTCGTGCAGGTCAAGGTCCCCCTTGGCATCAACGCGATCACGCTCGCGCACATCGCCTTCTGCATCCCGTTCGCCCTGCTTCCGATCCGGGCCCGACTGCGCGGTGTCGATATCGCCGTGTACGAGGCGGCAGCAGACCTTGGGGCCAACGAGTGGGTGATCTTCCGACGGATCACGCTGCCCCTTCTGATGCCGGGAGTCGTTGCTGGCGCATTGCTGGCCTTCATCATCAGCCTCGACGACTTCATCGTCAGCTTCTTCCTTGCCGGTCCGGGTGGAACGACCCTGCCCGTCTACATCTTCGGCATGATCCGCAATGCGATCACGCCGGGAGTCAATGCGCTGTCCACCATGCTGCTCGCGGTCAGCATCATCATCGTCACGGTCTCGTATCTCCTAACAAGAAAGAAGAGGTAACAGCATGGCAGGAACACGTACCAGGCGGCGCATCGGCGCAGGCCTGACACTGGGACTGGTCGGCGTGCTCGCACTCGCCGGTTGCGGTGGCGAGACCACTGTGGGTGGTGGGGCCTCCGAGGCCGCATCGACCGCAGCCTCAGCAGCAGCGAGCACAGCCGCGAGTGCGGCCCCGAGCGCGGCGGCTTCCGTCGCGCCTGCGGTTGACTTCCCGACTCCGAACGGTGGAGAGCTCAACCTCTACAACTGGACGGACTACATCTCGCCCGAACTGCTGAAGCGGTTCGAGACGGAGACCGGCATCAAGGTCAACCTCGACAACTTCGACAGCAACGAGACGATGCTGGCCAAGCTGCAGGCAGGTGGCGCGAACTACGACGTCATCGTCCCCAGCGACTACATGGTCAAGCAGATGGTCGAGCTCGGCCTGCTTGAGAAGATTGCGCCGGCCACGTTCCCGAACGGCGCGAACATCAAGCCCGAGTTCCTGGACGTCTACTTCGACCAGGGTCGCCAGTACACCGCGCCGTACATGTACGGCACGACCGGCATCGCTGTCGATCCCTCGAAGCTGTCCAAGCCCGTCACCAGCTGGGCTGACTTCTTCGCGGCGGACAACGCGGCAGCCGGCAAGCTGGGCACGCTGAACGACCAGGTCGAGGTCATCCACGCCGCGCTGCGCGCTGTGGGGTCGAAGCCCTGCTCGACCAACAAGGACGACTACATCAAGGTCGAGAAGCTCCTCAATGACTGGAAGCCGAATGTCGCCGTCATCAACTCGGATGGCGTCATCGGCCGAATGGCCAGCGGCGAGCAGACCATGCACATGATGTGGAACGGTGCGTTCACGCGCGCCCAGGCCGACAATCCGGGTCTTGAGTACGTCTACCCGGCTGAGGGCATGAACCTGTGGCAGGACAACTTCGCGATCCCCGTCGGCGCCCAGAACGTGGACAACGCCAAGATCTTCATGAACTGGATGATGGATCCGAAGAACATCGGCGAGGCAACCAACTTCGTCGGCTACGACAACGGCATCACCGGCTCCGGCGAATTCATGACCCCGGAGCTCGGTTCCAACCCGGCCGTCATCATCCCCGATGACAAGAAGGCGCTGGCTATGCCGGAGCCGGGCTGCTCGGTCGAGGCCATCGACCTGTACGACCAGGTGTGGACCAACTTCAAGAAGTAGGCGATCGAAGGGCGGGGGGCAGTGATGCCCCCCGCCCTGCGGCACAACATCCCCAATGAGCTCGCGTGTCTGTCACCCGTATCGAGAATGCCGTCGTCTGGACCGGAAGCCGGACTACCGACGGTGAGTACGTCGAGGTCGGCTCGGTCGCCTTCGACGACGCCGGCATCCTCGCGCTGGGGGATGCGGCGGCCGCGATTCCGGCCGACCACGTCATCGACGCGGCGGGTGGCTTCGTCTGTCCGGCGTTCCGAGATGGCCATGTCCACGCGATCCAGGGTGGATTCGAAGGGGCCATCGCGCCCGTTCGTGATCATGCGACGGCACAGGACATCGTGGCGGCCGTGGGTGCCTGGGCCGCTGAGCATCCTGAGGTCGAATGGGTGCGGGGCGAGGGTTTCGACCACACGCTGGCGCCAGGAGGCGTCTTCCTCGCATCATGGCTGGATGCGGCGGTGCCGGACCGGCCCGTCGTGCTCCGGGCCACCGACTACCACACCGTGTGGGTCAATTCCGAGGCGCTGCGACGCGCCGGCTACACCGCGCAGACCCCGCAGCCGCACGACGGGGAGATCGTCCGCGACGAGGCGGGGGAGCCCACCGGCACCCTGCGCGAATGGGGTGCCTGGCGGCCTGTCTACGACCTCATGCCGAAGATGACGCGAGACCAGGCCCTGGAGGCATTGACGATCACGTCGGCCAGTTTCGTATCTGCGGGCCTCGTCTGGGTGCAGGATGCCTGGGTCGAGCCGCACGATGTCGACTCGTGGCTGGCCGCCGCGGATGCG
>JAPLBU010000449.1 GCA_026392575.1 Actinomycetota bacterium
CGACCGTGTACTTCGGGGGCTCGAAGCGATGGTCGCGGAACGACAGCGACATCGATCCGGCGAAGTCCTCGATCGGGCTGATCTCCTCGAAGATCTCCGTCAGGCCCGAGGACTGCGGGATCTCGGTGTTGCCCGCGGCGATCTGGGCCGCAACCCGCGCCCGCCAATCCTCACCGCCCAGCAGCCAGTCGAAGCTCGCCGTCTGCAGCGCCAGCAGATCCGGGACCGCAAGCGGCTCGCGAATCTTGGCGAAGGAGACCCGGGTCAGTCCCGGAGAGAGGGGCGTTACGTCGGAACGCGAGGGGGCCAAGATCAATTCCTTCCACGGTTCGGTGCGTTACTGGCTTGCTGCGCCCACGGCTCGGAAGCCTGAACTGTCAAAGCGCCGAAACGAATGACCGACCAGGACGAGGTGAATGGAGGGCAGCGCAAAGCAGCAGCCTACCCGAAGGGCACACCGCTGTCCAACCCCGGTCGGCGGTCGCTCATCCCTCGACCCGGTCCGAGCGCCTCGGCGGCGACAGCGAAGCTGCGCCGGGCACCTCGGGCGGGTCCTCGTCGAGCGGGCCGGAGCCTGGGGACCTGCCGCACGATCGAAATCGTGCGCAGGAGGATCGTGACGCGAGAATGGCGAAACGTCAAGCACCACGGGGCTTTTCTAACTCGTTGTAACCAACACGTAACCCTGGGTTTAGGGAACTGGCTGCCGAAACAGACGAAGGGGCGGCCCCTCACGGGACCGCCCCTTGTCGTACGTGCGAGGAACTACTTGAGGGTGACCTTGGCGCCGGCGGCCTCGAGGGTCTCCTTGGCCTTCTCTGCGGTCTCCTTGTTGACCTTCTCCAGGACAGCCTTCGGAGCGGCCTCGACCAGATCCTTGGCCTCCTTCAGGCCCAGGTTGGTGAGAGCGCGCACCTCCTTGATGACCGGGATCTTGTTTTCGCCGGCCGACTCGAGGACGACATCGAACTCGTCCTGCTCGGCAGCGGCCTCGCCACCGCCACCGGCGGGGGCAGCGGCTGCAACGGCCACGGGGGCTGCTGCGGTGACATCGAACGTGTCTTCGAACTGCTTCACGAATTCAGAGAGCTCGAGCAGCGTCATTTCCTTGAACGCGTCGAGAAGCTCATCGGTGCTCAACTTCGCCATGGTGGCGTCCTTTCAGGTAAATCCGGCCGAGGGCCGGGTGGGCACTTAGCCCTCGGGGGTTTCCTCAGAGGCAGCGGCTTCGGCGGGTGCCTCGGCAGCGGTCTCGTCGGCGGTTTCTTCGGTAACGGTCTCGGCGGGTGCCTCGACGTCGGTCGCCTCGGGAGCCTCGGTCTCGGCAGCAGCCTCGACGGGAGCCTCCTCGGCAGCAGCAGGGGCCTGCGGTGCCGCGGCGTTGGCCGGGTCCGCTTCGAGCTTGGCCTGCAGTGCGCCCAGGGCGCGCGCGGTCTTGGAGAGCGGAGCAGCGAACAGGGCGGCTGCCTGCGTCTGCTTCGCCTTCATGGCACCGGCGAGCTTGGACAGGAGAACCTCGCGGGACTCCAGGTCAGCGAGCTTGTGGATATCGGACGCACTGAGCGCCTTGCCATCCATCAGGCCGCCCTTGATCACCAGGGCGGGGTTCTCCTTGGCGAAGTTGCGGATTGCCTTGGCTGCGTCGACTGCATCGCCCTTGACGAACGCGATAGCGCTCGGTCCGGCCAGCAGGTCGTCGACACCGGTCACGCCGGCTTCCTTGGCAGCGATCTTGGTCAAGGTGTTCTTGACGACCGCGTAGGTGACCGTGGATCCGAGCGTGCGACGCAGCGTCTTGAGCTGCGCGACGGTCAGACCCCGGTACTCGGTGAGCACTGCCGCATTGGATTCGCGGAAGTGGTCGGCGAGCTCGGCGACGGAATTCGCCTTGTTCGGCCGTGCCATGGGGCTCCTTTCATGTCGCCCCACGAATGCAGAACGCCCCGGCGCAGGCGCACGGGGCAGGTCATGGAGCGCGGAACCGCGCACCTGACGAACTCGCTTCACCTGCGCGGGCCGCCCGCTTTTCGCGGAGCCTTCGACCGGCTGCAGTCTCCTGCGGCCAGCGACCAGCGGTCTTTGGTGGGGAAAGACTACGGGGTCGGCGGTCGAGCCGCCAAATCACCCCCGACATGGGAGCGGGGGGTGGGTGACCAGGTCACCCACCCCCCGCGCCCGACCAGCTACTTGGCCGACAGGTTGGGCCGCGCCAGAGCCGGCGGCTGGAAGGCCCCGTCCCCATTGACGCCCACCGTGGACCACATCAACTTGTTGGCGTTCTTGACGCCCTTGGCGCTCGGATTGCCGATGATCCGGTTGAGCGCACTCACCGCATTGACGACCTGGATGCCGTTGCCGACCGTCCAGTTGCAGTGGCCGACACCGGAGTTCGCCGCCGCAGCTGAAGCCGCCGCGTCGGGGCCCTTGGCTCCCGCTGCGAAGGTCGTCCAGCCGTCAGCCGGCGGCACCGTGTAGTACTGCGCAACCAGAGGGATGGCACCCTTGGCCTTTGCCGATGCCGTCACCTTGGTGAAGTAGGCATCAGTGTTGCCGGCAGGCACCACCGGGTCATACGTGTCGGCGATGAGCACCGTCGGTACCACGTAGACACCCTTCGGAGCCGGCAGCGACCGCACGGCCTTGAGCGCAGCAGCGTTGGCCGGGAATCGGGCCGCTGCGTTGCCCTTCGTCGAGTCCATCTTCGCCAGCATGGCGTTGAGGAGGTTCGGCATCACCGTCGACGCGTTCAGCGTGTCGCCGAACTCGCCACGCTGCTCATCGGTGAGCACGTTGGAGTACGCCACGTTGACGTTGTCGGTGAAGTTCGCCGACTGGTCAGCCGGGATCCCGGCAACGAGACGCGCCCGCTGCTCGAGGTCGTAGCGCACCATGATGCCCAGTGCCGCGGCAGCACCGACGTTCTGGAGCATCGCCGCAGCGGAGCTGGCCCCGGCAGATGCCGGCTGGTAGCCACCAACGAGCGCCGCTGCCGTGCCCAGGGTGCCGAACGCCGGGTTCACAGTGACCCCGTCGTAGACGGCCGAGACCGTGGGCTCGCCGGCCATCAGCCCGCCGAGCAGGTTGGCCTGTGCCACCGGGTAGCCGACCGCAGACGTCGAGACCGTGCCGGCAGCAACGCCGCCGAGCGTCTGCAGGACCGTGGCGAGGTCCGTCAGAGCCTGCGCGTAGCTCGTGTAGTTCGCCACCCGCAAGGTCGGCGCGATCAGCGACTTCCACGTGTACATGACCGTCATGGCATTGGCCATGGCGACCTCAGGACCGGCGAGTGCACCACAGGTCGGCAGCAGGCCGGCGACCTTGCCGGGGTTGCGCTCGGCGACCGTCGCAGCGACGAAGCCACCGAAGGACTCGCCCCAGACGACCGTCTTCTTGACGCCCGAGATCGCACCGGAGTTGATGTGCTTGAACAGCAGCTCATCTGCCTGAACGGCCTCGGGAGATGACCAGCCCTGACGGGCGTAGCCCACGCCAGCAAGGGCGTAGCCCTGGCCGAGGAGCTGCTGCGCGATGACCGCGTTCTGGGCCACCTCCGCCGCTCCCGAGCCGATGTAGGCCACATCCGTGCCGAAGGTCGGCGCGAACGCCGGGAAGGAGATCTTCTGGTAGCTGGCACTGCTCGCGAGACCGAGCGGCACCGCCAGGGCTGCCGGGATCGGAGTCGAGATGCGGTACCCGTGGTTCCAGACCAGGACCGTGCCATTGAACTTGCTCGGCATCTGGATCTTGAAGGTGGTCGAGCCGAGCGAGCCGGCGAGGGCCCCCTCGCAGGTGCTGGCGAGCGCACACCCCGTCGCCGCCTGCGCCGGCGTGAAGGCCGGCGCGGCGACGAGCAGGAGTCCTGCGGCCGCAACTGCCGCAACGATGCGGCGAGTGAACGTCTTCTTCATGTCAATCCCCATCTACGGCAGCAGCTTGGACGTGGGTGCACCGGGACGGAAGGTGGCCTGCTTGGCCGTGCCCGTCGCAGCGCTGGTGGCGGTCAGGATGTAGCTGGTCTTGCGGACCAGGTTGCCCGAACCGTCGTACTGGCCCATGTAGTAGCCAGTGAGCCCCTGATGGGACTTGGCGCTGATGACCATCGGCACAACCGCTGCCGACCGGAAGCCCGAGGCCTTCGTCTGCAGCGCGGTGATGAGCCCCTGACGGGTCAGGTTCGGGCCGGCAGCCTTGAGGGCCTGCGCCAGCACGTATGCCGTGTTGATGCCGTAGTACGTGTAGAAGTTCCACGGCAGGCCGTTCTTGTCGGCAATGACCTTCATCTGGCTCACGTACGGGTTCGTCGTGTCCTGGATGGGCGCGAGGAAGCTCGGAGCGTAGATACCGGTCATGAGCGCGCCGGTCGCAGCGCCCAACGAGCCAGCGAGGACCGTCGGATCCGATCCCACCGAGGTGATCATCCAGGTGGGCCGGAAGGCGGCCTTCGCGGACGTGCCCAGCAGCTGAGCGGTCGCAGACGTCACACCGAAGAACACGACGAGCTCGCAGCCGGCCGCCTTCATCTTCGTGACCTGGGACGTGAACGGGGCAACCTGCTGACCGGAGAAGTACGACACCTGCGTATCGAACTGCACACCGGCGGCGTTGAAGCCCACAAGTGCGTTGTCGCCGAACTCACCATCCTGGTAGAAGATGCACCGCTTCTTCGCTGCCAAGGCTGCGTCACCGAGCAGGTAGGAGCCCATGACCTTGGCCTCGACCACGTAGGACGGGAAGTACGGGAACGTCGTCGGGTACTTACCGGGGTTGTCGAACGTCGACGAGCCGGTGTTGACGAACACGTCGGGAATGCCGCGACGGTTCAGGTCGGCTACGACAGCCGAATGGGTAGGAGTGCCGAGTGCGCCGAACATCGCGAAGATCTTGTCGCGCAGGATCAGCTCACTGGTCGCGCTCTTGGTCTTGGCCGGGTTGTACTGGTCGTCCTTGACGACGTACTTGATCTTGCGGCCGTTGATCCCGCCATTGGCGTTGACGTAGTTGAAGTACGCCTGAGCGGCTGGGGCGACGTCCTTGTAGCCGGGCGAAGCCGGGCCGGTGAGCGGCGTCGTGGTGCCGATCACGATCTGGTTCGAGCTGACCCCGGGGTCTGCGGCGGCAACCGCGGCCCCCGAAGGTGCGGCCGTGGCCAGCGCAATGGCTGCCACCGCCCCGAACGCGACCACGCGGGTCGCCAGGACTTTGCTCACGGACTTTCCTCCCATGACAGGCGCATTGCGCCGATCGTCGTGTTGGTGTCGTGCCGGAAAACATGGGAAGGCCAGCAGGCGACTTCCCGGTGATCGGAGGCTATCCACACAGACGCGGCCGTCGCAACAGATTCGCCTTAGCCTGACCGTGCAGTTCGCTTGAATATCCTGCCTACAAGCGCTTGCAGAGTCCCGACGATGCCGCCGGGGGCCACGAGGACCACCAGGACCACCAGCAGCCCGTAGATCAGGTTGGGCGCATTGTTGGTCACCTGTTCGTCCCAACCACGGTCACCCGCAAGGCCCAGAACGAACTCGGGCAGCCAGACCAGCAGTACAGCGCCGATGACCGCGCCCACGAGGGACGACCGGCCACCGAGCACGATGCCGACGAGCAGGGAGAGGGACAGCCCGAGCCCGAAGGCGCCCGGGCCCACGTACGCGAGGATCTGCACGAACACGGCGCCGGCGAGCGAGGCGAAAACACTGCTGACCATGAAGGCCGTGACCTTGGAGCCTGCAGGGGAGATACCGGACACCGCTGCCGCGACGGGGTCATCGCGCACGGCCCGCCACACGCGGCCCTGTCGGCCGCGCACGAGGTTGAGTGCGATGAATCCCACGATGCACGCCACGGCTATCGCCAGGGATGCCTCCCAGCGCTCCAACACGAAGCCGAGGTCGACGCCGTCGGTGCCCGTGCCGGTGCTGGGATCGAGCACACTGACATCGAGGCTCGAGGCCTCGGGCGTGGCCCCTGCGGACGGGAAGCTGTCAACGGTGAGCAGATCGCCCGGAGCAACGGATGCCATGGCCGACGGATCCGCCGAGGGGAAGTTGTCGGCGGTCAGGAGGTCACCGGGAGCGACTGACGGCAGCGCCGACGCGTCCCCCGAAGGGAAGTTGTCGGACGTCAGGAGGTCACCCGCACCCGCAGATGCACCGGCCGACGGCAGCGCGTCCTGCGATGTCGGCAGCTCCGTGACGAATTGCTCACCACTGGCCTCAGCGACCGCCGGGTACCCGCCGTCCGGATAAGGAACGGTCAGCTGCAGTCCCGTCTCACCACCGAACAGGCCCGGGAACCGGTTCGCGATGGCCGGTATCCCGACGGCGATCCCGAGGGTGAGGCCGGCCAGGTACGGGCCTGTCAATCGAGCACCCAACAGGCCGATCACCAGTCCGAACACAACGCCACCGATGGCGGCGAACAGCATGGCCCAGACCCCGTTCATCGGGATCGAGGTCAAGGGGATGTACTGCCAGTTCAGCGTCGTGAGCGCGAAGATGTAGCCACCGATGGCCATCAGTGCGCCGCTGCCCAGCGAGACCTGACCCGACAGCCCGACCAGGATCACCATGCCGAACATGGCCGTCGCGTACATGGCGATCAAAGCAAGGTAGTAATTCGTGAGCTCGTCAACGCTGCCGTTGACCCACATGAGCACGGCCCATGCAGCGAACGCGAGGAGTGCGTGCTGTATCAGACGAGCGCCGGGAAGGCGCATGAGATCTCGCATGCCCTCCCCCTAGACCGACCGTGCCGAGTTGTGCCCGAAGATGCCCTCGGGCTTGATCGCGAGGTTGAGCGCCAGCAGGACGAGCGCCACGACCGGCGCGTTGCTCGAGTCGCTGTAGCCGGACACCACGGACAGGATCAGGCCGGTGCCGATGCCGAGGGCAACCGCGCCGATCAGGCTGTCGAGGCCGCCGATGACGGCCGCCGTGAACGCGAACACCAGCAGGATGTCGAAACTGTTCGGCGAGATCGCCGAGGTCGGAGCGACGAGGACGCCTGCAACCGCACCGACGACGCCCGCCAAGGCCCAGCCGATCGTCAGGGTGCGGCCGACCCGCACGCCGGACAGTCGCGCCACCTCCGGGTTGAAGGCCGTGGCTCGCATCGACAGGCCAAGCGATGTGCGCGTGAACAGCAGCGTCAGCCCGACCACGAGGACACCAGCGAATCCGATGACGACCAGGTCGTAGACCGACAGCGGCCACTCGCGACCGAAGAGGCTGATAGCCGTGTTGCTGAAAGGCTGCGGGTAGGCCTGGCTGTCCCCACCCCAGATCATCCCGGCCGCCGCCTGCAGGGCGATCAGCACGCCGAAGGTCGCGATGATGGCACCGGAAGTGTCCATGCGCTTGACCGGACGAAGGACGAGGTACTGGACGATCACCCCGAGAATCGCCCCGGCCACGATGGCTCCGATCAAGGCAATGAACCATGATCCGGTCAGTGTCTGAATCGAGAGGGCGATGAACGTCGTGAACATCGCTTGCCCGACCTGTGCGAAGTTGACGACGCGCGTCGCGCGCCAGGTGAGCACCAAGGCGAGTGCCATCAGGGCGATGATCGCGCCGGAGCCGATCCCGCCTAGGACGTAGTCGAGGAACTGAGTCATGGGAGCACCGGTCCCCTAACAGCCCAAGTACGCATGGCGCAACTCCTCATGCGAGGCGATGTCGGAGGCGGTGCCCGACATCACGACCTGTCCGAGATTGAGAACCACCGCGGTATGTGCGACGCGCAGCGCTGTCACTGCGTTCTGCTCGACGAGCAGCACGGCGATATTCACCTCGGATGCGAGGCGCTTCACGAGCTCAAGGATCTGCGTGACGATGAGCGGGGCCAGACCCAGCGAAGGCTCATCGAGGAGGAGACACTGCGGATCGCACATGAGCGCGCGGCCGATGGCCAGTTGTTGACGCTCGCCGCCGCTGAGAGTGTCGGCGCGCAGCTTGCGACGATCGCCGAGCACGGGGAACATGTCGAAGACCTCGGCGTGGGTGGCGGCACGGTCGGCCTTGCTGCGCCAGAGCCCGCCGAGGCGCAGGTTCTCGTCGACCGTCAGTTCCGGCACCGTCGATCGACCCTCCGGCACCAGGGCCACTCCCATCCGAACGACATCCTCGGCCCGATGTCCCGTCAGCACCTTGCCGTCCAGGCTCGCGGACCCGGACTCGGGCCTGACGAGCCCGGCCAGCGTCCGCATCAGCGTGGACTTGCCTGCGCCGTTCGCACCGATGACGGCCGTCACCTCGCCGCGCGGGACGTCGAGCGACACATGGGACAGGGCCTGCACCGGGCCGTAGTGCACGGAGAGATCGGTGATGGACAGCATCAGGCCGCCCCCTCTTCACCGAGATAGGCCGCCAGCACGGCCGGGTTGTTGCGGACCTCGTCCGGGGTCCCGGATGCGATCACCTTGCCGGCGTCGAGAACCCAGATGAGATCGCACACCGACATCACGAGTTCCATGTGGTGTTCGACGAGCAGGATGGTGCGTTCCGGTACCCAACTACGGATCAGTCGTTCCAACTCAGCCATATCGGGTGCTCCGATGCCGCCAGCCGGCTCGTCCAGGAGCAGCACCTTCGGGTCCGACACCAGCGCCCGGGCGAGGGCAACCTTCTTCTGGATCGGATACGGCAGTTCGCTCGGCAGCCGTCCTGCCTGGTCCTCGATCCCGAGTTCCGCCAGGGCAGCCAAGGCCTTGACCCGAAGTCGCTCGGTCTCGATGTCGGTCCACGGCATCGCCAACGACTGCGAAAGCAGGCCGCTTCGAACGTGCGACGAACCGCCGATCATCACGTTCTCGAGCGCACTCAGGGTGGCGAACAGGCCGACGCCCTGCAGCGTCCGGGAGATGCCCATCTTCGTCAGCCGATGGGCGCGGATCCGCTTCAGCGCACGGCCCTCGAAGGCGACGGTCCCCGAGTCAGGCTTCAGGAAGCCGCTCATGACGTTGAAGACGGTGGTCTTGCCCGCACCGTTCGGGCCGATCAGCCCCGTGACCTTGCCCTGGGGGACGGTGATGCTCACGCCGTCGAGGATCTGCAGCCCGCTCAGCTTGATGCGGATATCGGTCAACTCGACCAACGTCTCCGAACCGGGCATGGTCGAGCCTCACCTCCGCTGAAGACGCCGGGTGCCGGATTCCGGCGTGTCGGGCAAGTGTGTCCCCGGCCACTTCCGGTCGCAAGGGAATCGGCGGTATTGCCCGGCCTGGATTGACTAGGGGCCCGGCGCAAGCGCCGGGCCCCTAGTCACAAATCGTCAGGACTACGCCTCGTCCTCCGACAGCAGGTTCTTCACGCGGTTCGGGTCGATCGGAACGCCCGGGCCCATCGTGGAGGACATCGTCGCCTTGCGCACGTAGCGGCCCTTGGCAGCCGAGGGCTTCAGACGCAGGATCTCGTCAAGCGCAGCGGCGTAGTTCTCCACCAGGGCCTTGGCCTCGAAGGAGGTCTTGCCGATGATGAAGTGCAGGTTGGAGTGCTTGTCGACGCGGAAGTCGATCTTGCCGCCCTTGATGTCGGTCACGGCCTTGGCCACGTCCGGGGTCACCGTGCCGGTCTTCGGGTTCGGCATGAGCCCACGCGGTCCGAGGACCTTGCCCAGGGTGCCGACCTTGCCCATGAGATCGGGCGTGGCCACGGCGGCGTCGAAGTCGGTCCAGCCGCCCTTGACCTTCTCGATCATGTCGTCGCCACCCACGAAGTCGGCGCCGGCGGCGCGCGCCTCTTCAGCCTTCTCGCCGTTGGCGAAGACCAGGACCCGGGCGGTCTTGCCGGTGCCGTGCGGAAGGTTGACGGTGCCGCGCACCATCTGGTCGGCCTTGCGGGGGTCGACACCGAGGCGCATGGACACCTCGACGGTGGGGTCGAACTTGGTCGCCGTGGTCTCCTTGACCAGGCGCACAGCCTGGAGGGGGGCGTACAGCCCGTCGGCGTCGATCTTCTCTACTGCGGCCCGGTAGGCCTTGCTGCGCTTCATGTCTGCTCCTTCGCAGGTCGTGGTTGGCGAGCCGCGCTGGCTCTCCCACGGTTGGTGGTTGGTTACTCGGCTACGCCGAGACGGTCCTATGCGCCTCGGCTACGCCGAGACGGTGATGCCCATCTGGCGGGCGGTGCCCTCGATGATCTTGAGCCTTGGTAATCGAGCCGGCCTTGGTCTTGTTCGGGATGCCCGATCCCTTCTCCACACCAGCGGCCTTGAGGATCAGGCGCGAGGCGGGAGGGGTCTTCAGGACGAAGTCGAACGAGCGATCCTCGTAGACCGTGATCTCCACAGGGATGACGCTGCCGCGCTGGTTCTCCGTGGCTGCGTTGTACGCCTTGCAGAACTCCATGATGTTGACGCCGTGCTGGCCCAGTGCCGGGCCGACGGGCGGCGCCGGGTTGGCCGCGCCTGCCTGGATCTGGAGCTTGATCAGGCCGGCAACCTTCTTCTTCTTCGGTGCCATGGTGTGTCGGGTCCTTCGTTGTCGTTGCCTCGAAGGCGGCGCCCTCGAGGATCGTGCTGGTGGTGCTAGTCGTGCTAGTTCTTGACGACCTGGCTGAAGGCCAGTTCGACAGGGGTCTCGCGACCGAAGATCTCCACGAGGCCGGTGATCTTCTGCGCCTCGATGTTGATCTCGGAGATGCTGGCATGGAGGGTGGCGAATGGGCCATCGACCACGGTGACGGAGTCGCCGACCGCGAAGTCGATCTCCACCTGCTGGGCAGGCGCAAGGCCGCCGGACGAGGAGGTACCGCCAGCCGCGGTGGCCTTCTTCTCGGGCACCGGGGCCAGGATGCCGACGACCTCGTCGAGTGACAACGGCGCCGGCTGGTGGCCGTGGCCGACGAAGCCGGTGACGCCAGGGGTATGCCGGATGGCGCCCCACGACTCGTCGGTGAGGTCCATGCGAACGAGGACGTAGCCGGGGAACTTGTTGCGTCGCACGAGCTTGCGCACGCCGCTCTTGATCTCCGTGACCTCCTCCATCGGCACCTCGACCTGGAAGATGTAGTCCTCCATGTTCATGGTGGTGATGCGGGTCTCGATATTGCCCTTGACCTTGTTCTCGTAACCGGCGTAGGAGTGGATGACGTACCAGTCACCGGGAGAGATGCGCATCTGCTCACGGAACGCGACGGCCGGATCCTCTTCCTCCTCCTCGAGCTCTTCGGCCTCTTCGGCCTCGGCAACGAGCTCCTCGGCCTCAGCCACAACCTCGAACTCGAGCTCGGCCTCTGCTTCTGCTTCTGCTTCCTC
>JAPLBU010000084.1 GCA_026392575.1 Actinomycetota bacterium
ATGTGATTCGCCACGGCCTCGACGTCGCCGACAAGCTCGAGGTCTCCGATGGCGCGACCGACCGCGAGGTAGTCGCGCCAGCGCATCGTCTCCAGGCCGCCGCCCCAGTGCACCGGGCGGCCATCCGCCTCAACCGCCGCCTGCAGCAGCGTGGACTTGCCGATGCCGCCCTCACCCACGAGCAGGACGGCCTGATCCTCAGCCAGCAGGCCGACAACCTGAGCGAGGACCACGTCACGCCCGATGAGCGCACGATTCGACGCGAGCGCTCGCTTCGCGCTGCCTGCCATACCCTCGGCCCCCTGACACCTTCAGCCCCCCGGCACGTGGCGCTCACGCTAGTGGCGGCAGCACGAGTGTGCGAGATGTGGCGCAAAGGGACGATGAGGGATCTCTCCTGCCCGGCGAGGCTTCCTCAAGTAGCCCCCGCCTACCAGAGGAGAGAAATGAACATTCCGTTCCGCACCAACAACCGCACGACCCCCGGCGCACGCCCGCTCGCCCTGCTTGCCTCGCTCAGCCTGGCCGCCACCGGCCTGCTGGGCATCGCCCTCGCCCCGGCCGCCTCGGCGGTGGACCCCGGCGTGATCAGCCTGAGCGTCACGGGCGGCTCGGACCCCAACACCATCGTTGCTTCCTGGAGTGACACGGCTGCGCCGGGCCAATACGAGGCTTCGTGGTGGCAGGACTGCGGCAGTGGCTACGGAGCGGAGAGCAGCGCCTACGGGGTGACCTCGCCGCAGACCCTAAGCGCCACGGGTGGTTGCACGGTCCGTGTGAGGATGCAGAGCTTCCCGCCGGCATCAAGCGTGCTCCTCTCCGAGAGCCAAGAGGTCATCGCCATCGCGACGTCGGCGCCAGCGCCCACCGCACCATCGCCAGCGTGCGACGGGGTCTGGGAGGAAAGGAATTCCGCGACAGGCGCCGGTTCCTGCACGAAGAGCTACCCCGTGTGCTGGTACGAGGATTCGTACAACTCCACCACATACGAGATGCACCGTGTATCGGTCATTCGGTTCTGGGAAGGCACCGCCTGGGCCGATCCTTATGTCGAGCAGTGGATCGACGCCAGCACGATTCCTGACGAGGCGGTCTTCCCCAATCTCACCGTCGCCGGGGGTACCGCCTTCACCGCTCACGGCGATCAGTCCATCTGGGGTGGTGGAAAGTGCGACGGTTCCGGTGACCCGACCCCCCCGTCTGACGATCCGACCCCGGAGCCGGCCGCACCGAGCGCTGCTGCACCTCAGGCCGCACCCGCCCCGGTCGTGGACTACTGCCCCGACCTCACCGGTGTGCAGTGGGAGAACTACGACTGCCTGACGGGCATCTCCGCCCCTGCTGCTCCTGTGGCCGTGGTCGAAGCGGCCGTCGCCATTGCTGCACCCGCAGCGGCGACCCTGCCCGCCACCAAGCCCGCTGCGACCGTAGCCGTTCCCGCAGCGGCGACCATCCCCACTGCGGTTCCTGCTGGCGACGGATCCTCCGCACCGAGCAGCCTGCCCATGTGGGTCATGGCGCTGGCCACTATCGGCGTGCTGGCTGCGGCCGGCGCTACCCGCAGGATCGCTGGAGCGCGCACCGAGTAGCACGCGTTTCCGCCCGAGACTGGGCCCCGATGGTTGCCGTGCGAGGGATGGCGACCATCGGGGCCCTTACCCATGCTCTAGACGACGGGCGGCTGGATCTCACCCGGTCGCGCTCGCCCGATGATCCCGAGCAGGACGATCCCCATAATCAGCAGCCGCGGCCGCTCCCGAAGTTCTGCACCCAGTAGGAGCCATAGGTGCTCGTCGGATTGGAGGAGTAGCCGAAGCCCACATGCCGAAGGGTTGGGTTGATCAGGTTGGTGTAGTGCTCCGGCGACAGCACCCAGTCCTGCACGACCTGCTCGATAGTCGCCTGCCCCGCCGCGATGTTCTCGGCCGCCACCCGCCAGGTGTATCCCTGTCGGGTCATCCGCGTCCAGGGCTCACTGCCGTCCTGCCCAACATGGCCGAAGGTACTGGTCGAGGCCATGACCATCGCGTACTCCTGCGCCGAGCGGCGCAGGGCACCGCACGGATGCAGTGCGGGAACTCCGACCGAAGCTCGGACCGCGTTGACGCGTGCGAGCATCTCGTGGCGCCAGCCCGGTGCGAGTTCGGCCGCCTGCGCATTCGCCGGGATCAGCGCGACGAGCAGGAGGGTGACCACCGCAACGATCACGCTGCGGAAGACGGCTCTCACGGGCATGCTCGATGCATGGGTCATGCCTCGATGATGACCATGAACATGACGGGGGAACAGCCAGAATCGCGCCTGAGCGGCAGGCCTTACCCAGACTTAATCCCGCTCTTGGGCTGAGGCCTACGTTGCGCCCCTCACAGGGTCGAGTTGACCAACTGTTCGATATCCGAACGCGCCGTCTCGCGGCCGGTCCACGTTGCGACGTTCTCCTGGACCTTGGCCTCGGCCTCGGCACGCTTGGGCGTCGGCTCCGCTTCGGCCTTTGCCCAGCGTCGACGGACCTCCCAGACGAGCTCGCGCTCCCGCAGGGCCTGCTGGACACGGGCCATCTGGTCGTCGCCGATCTCGAGCCGGAACGTCGTGCGCACCGCCTCGGGGATCTCTCGCCGATAGTCGTGGCCGCCCTCCTGGAAGAAGCCGGGAGTGGGCACGAGCGCGTTCTGCAGGTCGATGAACGTCGTCACGAAGGACACGACGGGCAGCCACCGGGTGTGCAGCGGCGAGCCCGGCGGGCGCGTGTCTGTCGGCCCCAGCCATGCGGGCCGCTTCCACACCAGGGGCGTGGCGAACTTCGGCACCGGATCGTCGCCGTTCTGCAGTAGCAGGAACCGCACATCAGCAAGCCGATCCTTCGGCATCGATGCCCAGTCCCGGATGGCGCGCGGAAGGTAGAACGCACCCGGCCCTTCTTCAGGGGTCTCCGTCACCGTGCGGGTCCCCCACAGTTCCTCGCGGAACACCGTGGATGCCGGGGTGCCGATCCACAGGGCCGCGTCGAGGCCGATCCCATTCGGCCCGGTCGTGCCCTGCCCGCGGAACATCTCCTCACTCACCTGCGACCCGAGACTCTCCCCGAAGAGGTAGAACTGCGGACGCTTGTCGGCGGGCATCGCCATCAGTCGCTCAACGATCCCGTTGATCAGCAGACGGGTCTGATGCGTCGCGTAGCCGACCTTGGTCAAGGAAAGCGCAGACGGCAGAACGGAGTACTGGATGCAGGCGGACGCGCAGTCACCGCGCGTCAGGTACTCGAGCGTCTCGGTGGCCACGTAGTTCACATAGCCCGACCCGGTGGGCGAGAAGAGCGCGAAAACCGATCGCTCGAGGGCATGTGTCCGGTCGATCTCCGCGAGCAGGAGGTCCGCCCGCTGCTGCGGTGTGTCGGCGCATGAGAGGGAGGAGTACACGCGAATCGGCTGCTGGGCCGGCTCGCCGACCACATCAGCGATGGTGTCCTTCCTGAGCACCATCGACAGCCATCGCCGGGACTCGCGGGTCTGGTCCTCCCACGGGATCAGCGAACCCGGACCGCCCGTAACTTCCGGCAGATCCGGTGGCTGCGCGTGGGCGAGGTCGGCTCCGACGCCGGCCTTCGTCAGGAGCAGGTTGGCTGCCGTGACGGCACCCCAGCCGACACCGGCGAGGGCCCCCGTGGCACCCAGACGGCCGATAGCGCGGTGATCGGACGGCGCTCCACCAAGCACGCGGGCGGCTCCCCGGGCTACCGCTCCGCTGAGCAGCGTCTCACCGCGCGCCACGCCCAGCAGCGCTGCGGTGACGGCAGCACTCGAGGCCAGCGCCTTGGGCATGGAGACCTCGCGGACAACGTTCTCGTGAGCGACTTCCTGCCCCGGCGCCATGGATCCGCGCGTTGCGGTCCCCGGTCGGGTGAGGGCGTAGCCCGCACCGACAGCACCCACGGCGGTCAGCAGGGACAGCGCGCGGAACCCGGGTCGGCCCCGCCGGGAGTCCAGACCGTCGGCTCCGAGCCCGGCCGCTCCCGCCGCGCACAGGCCCACGCCCACGAGCCGCACGAGGGCGCGCTTCGATGACTCGTGCTCGCGGGGAGGCACTGCCCGGGTGACGGCGAAGCCGACCGCCGCGGCAACCGCGTCGACGGTCATGCCGGACGCGATCCGACCCGCACGCGAGCCCTGTGAGGCCGGGATCCGGTCGGCGGTCGACCGGAGGAACGAGTGCGCCGTCACGCCCCAGCCGTACCCGACCGACGCGGCGACGCCGCTGATGATGGCCTGATCGCGCGTACCCCGCGAGAGCAGGTTCGGCTGGTACGACAGGCCCGTATAGAAGGCGCCCAGCAGGAAACCGGTCCGAGAGGACACGTCCAGGCCGCCGGAGTAGAGCCGCTGCCGGCGTTCGTCGCCGATGCCCAAGATTGTTCCCATGGTCGTTCTTCACCTTCCTCGCTGTGCCGTGTTCAGACCGTACGGCACCCGTGTGATTTCTACCCGCGAGACATCGCATCTAGACAGACGGCGATGGCCAGAAGAAGGCTGACATCCTCGCCCTGATTGATCTCGATGCCGTAGGTCTCCCGCGCTCGGAACCACTTCTTCGACACCTTCGCGATCCGGTCGCCATCACGCTCGATCTCGTACTCGTGATCGACGATGTTCCCGTGGGCAGTGAGCTCGCTGCCACCGTCGACATCGATCTTGAAGCGATCACGGATGCCAACGAGCGCCTTGTGCACCGTCGCGTTGCCGGATGGTCGCTCGATCTCCATCTTGCCGCGCAGGGTCATCTTGCGCTCCTGGATCTTCGCGACCTCGCGCCCATTCGCGTCCTCCAGAATGAAGGTGTCGCGTACGTGCATCGCCTTGCCATCGACCCGATAGGCGCGATCGCCGGACTCGTCCTCGATCCAGTAGTCGTCGCCGATCGACATCAGCTGCTCGCGCATCTGGAAACGACGCGATTCGCCGCCCTTGTCGTCCTTGTCTCGCCCGAAGAGTCCCATCAGCTGACCATCCCCTCGCCCTTGTCGATATGCGCAACGCGAGGTGCCATCGCCTCCGCGAGTGCGATCACGCCCGAGAGCGGACGGACCATCACGGTGAACTCGCTGACGAGGCCGGCGTCGTCGAAGCGCAGATGGTCGAGCCCCTGCACCTGACGTCCAGCGACAGTCGCGGTGAAGACGAGGGCGTGCGTGCCCTCACCCGCCAGCTCGTCAACGTAGGTGAAGTCGCCGAACACCTGCATCACTTCGGTGAGGACCTGCGTCACGGCTTCGCGTCCACGGAACGGCTGGAACGCCACCGGACTGTTGAAGACGACGTCGGGCGAGAGGAGCGCCGACAGCGTCGGCACATCACGTGACTCCACGGCCGCACGGAAGGAATGCGTCATGGCAGCAGGGTAGGGCCTGCCGAACGGACGGTTACGGGAAGCCCATCTCAGCCGATGACGCGACCGGCACCGCTGTATCGCTCGCCGTACCAGGGGCCCAAGTAATCGATGACCTCGACGCCGTCGCTGGGGTTCGATGCGCTGACCATCTTGCCGCTGCCGATGTACATCGCAACGTGGTGCGCGCCGCCACCGAAGTAGAAGACCAGGTCACCGGGCTGCAACTCGGAGTCGGAGATGCGGCGAACCTGTGAGAACTGCGTGTAGCTGAGCGGAGTGATGCCTACCCCGGCCTGGCCCCAGGCAGCGGACGTGAGCTTGGAGCAGTCCCATGAATAGGGCGGGCTGGCGCTGAAGGAATAGGGCTTGCCGACCTGCGAGAGCGCGTACTGCACGGCGATCGCGGCACGCGAGCCACCGGTGTAACCACCGCCGGCGGAGCTCGAGGAGTTGACCATGGCCAACGCCGCTGCAGATCTCGGCCAGACGCTGTCGCTCCTGCTCCTGCAGGGATGCAAGAACATCCTCGGCCTCCGCGAGGTTGCCGTCCGCATCCTGCTTCGCAGCGGCCATGTCATCTCGGAGCCCCTGCGCGATCTTCTCTTGATCAGCGAGGGTCGCTTCACTCGCCGACAGCCGCACCTGCGCGGTCTTCGTGCGGCGCAGGCCGGCAGCCTGCGACTGGGCGAGCATGTCCAGCGCTGCGGACTGACTGAGGAAGTCGGTCGGGTTCTCCGCCAGCAGCACCTGAAGAGTGGAGTCCATGCCACCGGTCATATAGACGTTGCGGGCAAGGTCGTTGATCGAGGCCTTGGCGATCGCGAGGTCATCGCGCTCGCGCTTCACCTTGTTGCGAATGCCACCCAGTCGCTGCTCGGTCTCATTGAGCTTGCTCTGAGCCGCGTAGTAGTTCTCCTTCGCGGAGGCAGCCTTCATCTGCAGGTCGCGGACCTGTGCCTGCACCTGCCTGATGTCACGGCTTGGCACCGCCTGGCCCGACGCGGCGGCGACCACGACCATGAGGAGAGCGGCGCAGACAGCGCCCACTCCCTTTGCCCAGGTGATACGGCTCACGGGCGGCGCTCGATAGTCGCCCAGTAGGTCATCTCACGAGGGTACGTGAAGGTCCCCCGTCTACCGAAATCGACGCGGCGGGCGAGGTCAGAAGACGCGGCAGCAATGGGCGTAGGCTCACGCCTCACTCCCACACTCGCCCCCCACGAGAGGCCCCCCATGAGCGTCAACCCCGCTGATTCGTCCGCCGCCGATGCCCTGGCGATCCTGAATGCCCTCGACGCCTTCGTCTACAGCAAGGATCTCGACGGCAACTACGTCTTCGCCAACAAGGCAGTGCAGACCCTCTTCGGGGCATCGCTTGAGGGGATTCGCGGACGTGACGACAGCCACTTCTTCGACCTCGAGCAGTCGAACGAGTTGCGGGTCAACGACCAGCAGGTCATCGCTGGCGGGGTCACCGTGCAGCGAGAGGAGCATGACGTGATCAAGGAGACCGGCGAAGAGCGGGTGTACCTGACCACGAAGGGCCCCCTGCGCAACGCTGCGGGCGAGATCGTCGGCATGTGCGGCATCTCGCTCGACATCACCCCGCGGAACTAGCCAACGGGTCGGGATCACCCGGCGGCGACTGAGGCAGCGGAGCAGACGGCGCAACGGGCGCTTCGATCACCCTGCTGTCCGCCGCGCGGCACGACGGACCAGCGCAGGTGATCAGGGCCTTGAGCTGCGCATGAAGTCTGGCCAACGTGGAGCGGTCGGCTCCCTTGGCAATGTTCCGCATCTCGTAAGGGTCATTCACCAGGTCGTACAGTTCGACGCGCTTGTCCACGTACTCCAGGTACAGCCACCGCTCGGTACGCAGGGCATGGAAGGACGGCGGTTCGAGCCGGCTGTAGTCGACGTCACCGGGCTTCGTCCGGCCCAGGTTCTCGGTGAGGATCCCGGTTCGCCAGGGCGCATTCACGGGATCGGTCACCAGCGGCATCAGGTCCCTGCCGTCGGCCCAGGTCGGGGTCTGGGCTCCGAACAGTGCATTCACGGTGGGGGCAATGTCGATCGTCGACGTCATCTTGGCAATCGACGCACCCTTGGGGATTCCGGGGCCGATGAGGACCATCGGCACGATGGAATCCTCGCGATACGCGGTCTGCTTTCCGGTGATGAGCCGATGGACGCCCATGTGGTACCCGTTGTCGGACGTCACCATGATGAGGGTGTCATTCGTATGACCCGTGGCTGCCAGTGCAGCGACGATGGCGTCGTATGAATCGGCGACGGACTCGGCCGATTCGAGGCGTTGAGTCCAGATGCGATCGAAGTTGGCGACCTGCTTGGGCTTGAGAATCGGCTGCGACGCTATCCACGGCAACTCGTTCCTGCCCCGCGCATTGAATGACGGGGTCCTGGGTACGACAGCACCGTAATGACTTCCCAGATGCCGCTCGGCCACCGGCGCCGGGCTATGGGGGCTGTACGTGGCGAGCTCGAGGAAGAACGGCGTGGACAGGCTCCTGATCCGCTCTGCCGCGTCGGCCGTGAGCACATCGTTCATGAAGTCGGCCGGCGTGCTGCCGTACCTCTGCAGAGTGCCATTCACATTGAGCGTGTAGTTGTATCCCTGGTACGACGCAGTGCCGACGATGGACGAGACGAAGTAGTCCCAGCCGGGCGGGATATACGTCTTGCTCGGAGCGCCGTTCGGGAATCCGTTGAGGTACTTCCCGATGAAGGAGGTGTTGATGCCGGCGGTCTTGAGCCAGGTGGGCAGGCAGTCAAGCTCGTGATTGCGGCTGTAGAACGTGGCCCAGCCACCGCCGGACTGCGGGATATTCGAAAGCACCTTGTGGTTGTGGACGTACTGACTGCGCATGATCGATGTCCGCGAGGGGCAGCACAGCGAGTCGGTCACGACGAAGTTGGTCAGGGTCGTCCCCGCTGCCTTGAGCGCATTCAACCGCGGCACCATGTCGAAGAGCCGCGAGTCCATATCGTCGGCGAGCAGCAGGACGACGTTCTTGATCTGTGCGACGGATTCGACCGGCGGCACAGCTTCCTCGGACGGCATCGGATCCGGCACCAGATCAGATTGCACCGAGGTGGCGATCAAGGCGGCACTGCCTCGAGTGCCTCTGATCAGCGAGGATTCCGGCGATCCGTCTGCGAGGACAGCGAATGCCGCAAGAGTCGTGACCACGGTTGCCACCGTCGCGACGATGGCAACCAGCCGTCTGCGAAGGTTCGCGGGGGCCAACTTCTCGCTCCTTGTGATGCCAGGGGATCCGTACGACCAAACGCTCGCCAGATTACGTGAAGCGTTTTGTCCCCGGTGTCGGGGGACCGACCGCGCCTCTCAGGGAGGCTGCGGCATCTCAGCCCCTAGACTGACCCGACGCATCCCAGGTGGGTGGCGCATGTGGAGGACCGATGGCGCTGGGGAGCACACGCACTGCCTCGGCCTCCGCACAATCCTCGGGCCAGCATCATCGCGACGATATCCAGGGGCTGCGAGCCATCGCCGTCGTGGTCGTCATGCTCTTTCATGCCGGGCTGCCAGTTCCCGGCGGCTTCGTCGGGGTCGACATCTTCTTCGTCATCTCCGGCTTCGTCATCACCGCGATGCTCGCCCGAGAGTGGGCCAGATCCGGAGCGATCAGCTTCCGGCGGTTCTACGCGAGGCGATTTCGCCGGCTGACACCGGCCCTGGCCCTGCTCGTCGCGGTCACGATGGTCATCTCGGCCATCCTGCAGTCGCCACTTGGTGCGCAGCAGGTGGCGGCGAAGACCGGCTTGGGCGCGATTCTCATCACCGCCAATATCGTCATCGCTCGCACGACCGGGGGCTACTTCGATGCCCCGGCAGCAGCGAACCCGCTTCTGAACACCTGGTCGCTGTCGGTGGAGGAGCAGTTCTATCTCATCTTCCCGCTGGTGCTGGCCATTGCCTGGTGGCTGGCGCGACGCGGACGGCGCACCGTCTGGGCGCCGGTTCTACTGGTCGGACTGGTCGGGGCCATCTCCCTCGGCATCGCACTCCTCCAGGCCACCGGCCATCACGTCCCCGTCATGCCCCAGTGGCTCGGCGGCTTCTACGGCCCCGCATCGCGAGCCTGGGAGTTCGCCGCCGGAGCGCTGCTGGCACTGTTCGCGGGGCGGCTCGCTCCGTGGGTCACCCGTGGCAGGGGGCTCGCGCTGGGCGTTGTCGGGCTGATCGGCCTGGCTGTCTCACTGTGGTTCGTCACCGCCGAGACCCCGTGGCCCGGGCCCCTCACCTTGATTCCCGTGGTCGGCACGATGGCGCTTCTGGCCGCAGGACTCGGAGAGCGCAATGCGATCACGAACACGCTGGGCCTGCGCCCGTTCGTACTAGTCGGCGATACCTCCTACTCCCTCTATCTGTGGCATTGGCCCTTTGTCGTCTTCGCCGTCCTGCTGTGGCCGCACACGCCGGGAATCGCTGTGATCGCGGTCGTGGCTTCGATCCTGCCTGCCGCGATCTCGTACCGTTGGGTCGAGCAGCCGATTCGCCTACTCCGCAATCTGAGCCGCCGCCAGATGGTGGTCCTTGTGACAGCCACGCTCGTACCGCCCCTCGCACTCGCGGCCGGGCTCCTCGTCGCGTCGAACAACGGCTTCTGGAATGTGCGCGTCCAGCAGTTCGTTGCCAGCGTCGCGCCGATGCATGCGGGCAATGCCGCAGGCTGCAATACGTCCACGCCACCGAGCGCGCCACGCGCCAAGGACTGTCGCTGGAACGCGGACATGACGGGAACTCCGGTGTACCTGATCGGCGATTCCCACGCCGATCACTTCAGTGAAGCCGTCATCGAAGCGACAGCGCAGTCGAATCACCCGCTCACCATCGCCACGGCCAACTCATGCCCGTTCATCGACGTTCATCTGCGATCAAGGGCCAACCCGCGCTCCTCGTGTCGGCCGTTCGTCCAGGAGACGCTTGCATGGCTGGGCACGCAGCCACCTGGCATCGTCCTCGTGGCCTCTTCCAGCACCTACTGGGACAACCCGGTGTTCTCGGCCGGTTCGACGCAGCAGAACATGACCAATGAGCAACCGAGCAAGAACGCCTTCCTCGAGGCAGGACTCACGTCAACGGTCGAGCAACTGCAGGCAGCGGGCCACGACGTGGTGCTCGTCCAGGATGTCCCGTTCTTCACGTCGCCGAACTCATCGGACCCTGAGCAGTTCTCCGCGCTCGACATCGCGCGCGGCGCCGACCTCACCGTGCAGATGCCGGTCGGGTCGGCCAATGAGGTTCAGAAGTCATCACGCGATGCCATCAGCCGCGTAGCCGACGCGACGGGCGCCACGGTCCTGGACCTGCGCGACCACTTCTGCCCGGCAGGCATCTGCACGACGCAACTCGGGGACACCTACCTCTACCGCGACAGCGGGCACATCTCCATCGCGGCCAGCAAGAACCTGGGGCAGGAGTTCGCGGCAGCCCTCAATGGCAGGTAGCGAACCTCAACAGCTGCTCCCCCACGGCAACCGCAGCCTCAGTGGCCGTGCTTGTGACCCCAGACGTCCGGGCCTGGCATCTGCCAAACCTCCCACGTGCTGTCGTCGATGAGACGCCCGCCGGCACCGAACTCGGTCAGGACACCTACAGGTGAAGCGACATAGAACGAAAACATGTTGTCGTTCGTGTGGCGCCCGATGTTCATGGCAACCGGAACCCCCTCCTGCTGAACGAAGTCCCATGCCCGACCCACTTCGTTCTCATCCTCGATCTCCAGCATGAAGTGATGCATCACGTTGGGGATATTGAAGAAGTTTCCGTCAGCCAGGGCCAGGCTAGTCGCTGACCTTGAAGCCAAGGACATCGACATAGAAGGCCTGAGTCTCGGCGAGGTTCCGAGTCGATAGGACCGCATGTCCCAGACCGAGGTCTTCAGCGATGAAGCCGGGAATCCCCCGAGGCGAGACGAACGCATCTTTCGTCTTGGCGGGGCCGGCATACAACTCCACGCGGTGTCCTGCGGGATCAAGGAAGTGCACCATTCCCGCCACGCGTCGGACTTCGAGCTCCTCTGCCGATGCTTCGTTGACCTGGACGCCAGCGGCCTCGACCTCACCCGCCGCCGCACGAAGCTCGTCGACGTCAGAGACCTCCCAGCCCATGTAGGCCGCGCCGTTCCGATCAGACGGCTCGACGATGATCCGTTGTTCGTAGGAGTCGATGCGGAACGACGGACGCCCGGTGCCACCCTCGACGGCCTGCATCCCCAGTGCGCCAGTGGCGTAGTCGGTGAACGCCGACGGTTCGGTTGAGTTGAAGCCCAGGTAGCCAAGCTGTTCGATGTTCATGCGAATGTCACTTTCTCGAAGTTGGGGTCGGCGTTGTAGGAGTGGATCCAGTCGAGCTGTCCGTGCATCCAGTCAGTTGATGCGAGATTGCCGTTGCGCTCAGTCGCCTCGGGGCCGTCCGGCAGGTGAAGCACATCGGCCGTCACGTACGACGCCTTCTGCACCCGCGCGGTCCGCTCCAGTCGCTGGTCCTGGTACGAGACCAGCGCGTCGTCGATCCCGCCAGGACCGGCTTCGCATAGACAGCGCGCAAGGACGACGGCGTCCTCGACGGTGATGTTGGCGCCTTGCCCGTGATGCGGGACCAGCGCATGCGCAGCATCGCCCAGCAGCACGACGCGGCCGTCGCTCCACTGAGACAGGGCTGGGCGGCGGTTCAACGCCCAGCGTCGGTCGAAGGTGGGAGCGCTGATCATCTCGATGACCGCGGGGTGCCAGCCTTCGAAGAGCTTCAGGTGTTCCTCCGGATCAGCCGCAACAGTCCAGTCGTCGCCCTCCCACGGCATCCTTTTCACACCGATCCAGAACTGGATCGTCTCTGGGTCGGGGAGGCTGGGAAGGTCCTTCACGTGGACGAGCCCTCGGAAGCCGCTTCTGCCCGTGTAGATCTTGTCGTCGTCTCCGACCATCAGCTCACGAACGATCGAGCGCGCACCGTCAGCCCCAACGACGAGGTCCGCCTGCGCATTCGTGCCGTCGGCGAACTGGATCGTGACCTCGTCGCCCTCCTGAGAGTAGGAGGTGATCTCCTTGCCCAGATGGATTCGGTCGTGACCCACAGCGTCGGCCAGGATCTGTTGAAGATCCGCGCGGTGGATCCCATGGCCGGGCGCGCCGTATCTGCCTGACTCCGTCTCATCGTGACGCGCGATGACGTGGCCGTCGCGGCCGTCACGGTAGATAAGTGCAGTGGGCTCCCATGAGACCTCGGAGAACGCCGGCCCGAGGCCCCATCGCTCGATGAAACGCGATGCGTTCGCGGCCAGGTATACGGCAGCGCCCACCTCGCGCAACTCATGTGTCCGCTCGTAGATCTCGGCGTCGATCCCCCTCTCCCGTAGGGCCAGGGCGAGTGTCAGGCCGCCGACGCCAGCGCCGATGATCGCGATTCGCGTGTCCGTCGCGCTCATGAGGCGACGCCGTATTCAGTGGTGTCGTTGAAGAAGTCGATGCACACCCTGGAGAACAGCCGGGGGTACTCGATCATCGCCCAGTGACGGCAGTGCGGGATGACGTAGCCGGTCGAGTTCTCTAGCAGCACGAGGAACTCAAAGGCCTGCTCGATCGGAACGACCTTGTCCTCCTTGCCGTTGACAACCAACGTGCGGGTCTTCACCGCCGCGATCATGTCGTCCGGGTAGTACAGGCCGTTCTCGCGTACCCAGCCCATCGTCGCCTTGTAGGCCGCCTTGAGCTCTGGTCGAATCGACATCTGGTATCGGTAGTCGACCTGCTCATCCGACGGGATGAAGCCGGGGTTGGCCAGCACGCCGATGATGGCGCGCATCCCCTCGATCGTGAAGTCGTAGTGGATGACCGGTCCGAGGTCCGGCGACAAGGCGCCCGCCCGCGCCCGTCCACCGCTGCCCATGAGGACGAGGCTTTCCACCAGATCCGGGCGCTGCATAGCCACGCCGAGGGAGGTACACCCGCCCATGGAGTTGCCGATGAGGCGCGCAGGACCGAGGTCCAGCGCCTCGATGAAGTCGACCAGCTGAAGGTTGCGCGCATCCTGCGTGTATTCGAACTCCTCAGGGGACGGGGCGTCCGAGTTGCCGAAGCCGACCATGTCCATGGCATAGGTCGGTCCGTTGGCCGCGAAGAGTGGGAAGCTGCGCTGCCAGTTGCTGACGCTTTCAGCGCCGGCGCCACCACCGTGGACGAGGATGACGGGCCGACCCGGCCCTTCTCCACCGCGGTAGTACGCGGTGGAGAAGGGGCCGGTCTGAACCGACTGCTGTGCGGGCATCTCCTGCAACGGCGCGACCGTGCCGGTCATCGGGCGAGGATCGCGCGCAGTGCACCCTCGAGATCAGCAGCCGGTGCATCACCGGCCGCTGCGGAACGCCACGCCACCATGTGGTCCGGACGCACCAGTATCGCGCCGTCCTCGCCGATCTCGGAGATTCCGGCGAAGTCGCCGTAGCTGTCCTCGAAGTCGCAACCGCGTCCGATCGACACAACCTTGCGGTCGATGCCCAAATCCATGCTTGGCCATGCCTCGTTGATCTCCCGAGTGAGGAGGGTGAAATTCCCCTTTCCACACAGGTCGAACAGGGCGACCTGTCGCTGATCCTTGGTCAGCCACACGTGCGGCAGGTGACGGCCGGGGAACGTAGAGGCGAAGTAGTAGACCTCGGGATCGCGCGGCGGCTCAGGCGCTTCGGCTCCATCGGTGACCACACCAGTGGACTGGTAGTACTGGTTGAGCTCCATGCCGTGGGAGTTGTAGCACATGAGCGTGCCGTGGAGCGCCTGGTCGAAAGCCTCCCGGAAACTGGTCGAATCGGCCGAGTGGGAGTTCAGTGTGGCCAGCGAGGAGCTGAGCATCGCCTCGTCTGATGTCGGCGGAAGGTGGAGGGCCATGAACATCGGCGGGATGAGGTGGTTGCTGCGTGACACGCGATCGATGAGGTGCTCTGCAACCGGGACGCGCTCCTGCCGGTAGGTGTCGAGGAGCCCGGTGCCGGCCTGCCCCTTCAGGACCATGGCCAGCTTCCAGGCCAGGTTGTAGCTGTCCTGGATCGACGTGTTCGACCCGAGGCCGTTCATCGGCGAATGACGGTGGACTGCATCGCCAACGCAGAAGATGCGGCCCGCAGTGTTGTTCGTCGCCCACATGTGATTGACGGCCCAGGTGGACAGGGACTCGACCTCGACCTCGACGCTGTCATCACCGATGAGCTTGTGCGCGATCTCAACGCCTAGCTCGTTCGTGAGGTTCGGCTCGCCCGCATTCACGTCATAGCCCGATACGCCGACCCAGCGGTTCCAGGTACGGACAACGCGCAGCACTGAGAATGCTCGCCTGATTTGGCCCCGGGCCGCTTGCGTGTTCTGGCCCCACCTTCTGACGTTGTGAACCCTACTTCGTGGTCTTGCTGGTGGTGGCGAGTCGGTAGCTGTCGGTGCCTGTTTCGATGATGTGAGCGCGGT
>JAPLBU010000356.1:0-2339 GCA_026392575.1 Actinomycetota bacterium
GGCCCAGCCCAAATGGTTGGACGTGCATGTATATTGCGGATGCCTGACCACCCTGTCCTCGCCTGGAAGGCGGATCCATGCGCAAGTCCCTCGTCGTAGCGGTCCTTGCCGCGTCGACCCTCCTTCTGGCCTCGTGCGCCATGCCGGCCGACCAACCCGGATTCAACGCTGACGACGCCGCTTTCGGTGTTGACGCGTCCGCAGCCGCACAGGTGGCCACGGACGCCACCTCGTCGACCGACGCTGCCCTCGCTGCGCCCACGAGCATCGGCGTCGACGCCCCGCTGAGTGCGGCTCCGGCTGCCGGCGCGCTGATCGTCAGCCTCTCGGACGGATCGGACCAGGACACCCTCCTCAACACGTCGATGGCCGAGGCCGCGAAGGTCATCGGCTGGGATTTCAAGGAAATCGCGGGCGCTGACTCGGTCGACACCGCTCCCGCGGCATTTGATGAGGCGCTGGCGCTCAAGCCCGCCGGCATCCGCATCTCGGGCGGCTACGTCGACGTCCTCGCTGACGGCCTGGCGAAGGCGGAGGCGGCCGGCATCCCCGTGGTCTGCACCGGCTGCTCAGGCGAGCCCGCCGGAGCCATCACGGACACGAGCATTGACGGCGACTCCCAGAACACGGAGTGGGGCAACCTGCTGTCGTCCTACGTCTACGCCAACCAGGCCGAGGGAGAGGTGGCCGGGGTGGAGATGTTCAGCCTCCCGGTGCCCGCCCTGGCGACCTTCAACACCGCCTTCACGACCAACCTCGGCGTGCTCTGCCGTGAGTGCTCGACGACCGAGGAGCCGTTTGACCCGACTCTCGGAAGTGACATCCCGACGTTCGTCGCCGACACGATGACGACCAGCCTGGGACGCTGGGCGTTACTCGATTCGGGCACGATGTCAGCCGGCGTGGCCGACTCCCTGCTGACCGCCCCCGTTCTCGAGCCGATCGTGCTGATCGGCCGAGGGGCGAGTGCGGCCGACATCGCCACCCTCCGGGCGACCCCGGCGGCCGGCGGATCAGCCCCCGCCTCATCCCCAGCGGCCTCGCCTGCCGCGTCAGGCGATGCCGGCGCGGTCGCCGCATCAGGAACGCCCGAGGCCGCGGCAGCGCTGCAGGCCTGGACCGCGCTGCCCGTACCCGTCATGGGCTGGCGCATCGTCGACCAGTTCGCCCGGATCATCGGCGGCGATGCCCTCGCGGACGGACCGCTGCCGAGCCAGCTCCTCACATCTGCCAATGCACAGGACGCCGTGCTCGATGCAGATGGCAACTACATCGGCGTTGCGGACTACCAGGATCAGTTCAAGGCGCTGTGGGGAGTCAAGTAGCCCGCTTGCCGCACTCACGTCGGGCCTCGGTCATGTTGACCGGGGCCCGACCGGTTTTCGGACTATCACAACGTGAACTCCAGTTTCTACTGGCGAGTTATTTGGGGGCCATAGGGGGATTCCTCGTGACGAGCAAGAAATGTCACCAGAAAGAGATGGAAAACACTTCCCATTCCTAGGACGTGCATGTACTTTTGCGTGGCTCGGGTTTATCAGGCCCTCGACCGAAAGAGAGATCCATGCGCAAGTCCATCGCAGCAGTCGCCCTAGGCGCGGTAGCCTCGCTCGCGCTGATCGGCCTAGCGCCGGCAGTGACCGCGGCCCAGCCCGCAGCCGACGGCGTCTCCATCGCCAAGGCCATCGTGGGGAAGTACAGCCCCAACCCCAAGTCCATCGGCATCACGACCCCCCTCAAGAAGGTTCCGCCGAAGGGCAAGTCCGTTGTCGTCCTGTCCAACGGTGGCGACGAGAACAAGGTGCTTGACGAGGCGATCGGTGCCGCGTCAAAGACTCTCGGCTGGAAGTACAAGGAGCTTGTCGGCGCGACCACGCCGGAGACTCAGCGCTCCCTGTTCACCCAGGCGCTGTCGCTGAAGCCGAACTACATCCACATCTCCGGCATCGAGCCGTCGACCCTCTCTGACCTCCTGGTCAAGGCCGACAAGCAGGGTGTCGTCGTGGTCTGCTCCGCGTGCATGAGCAAGCCCGTCGCCGCGCTGAAGGACACGCACATCGCCGGTCCGAAGACTCTGGACCTGTGGGGCCAGATGATCGCGGCCTACACCGTTGCGAACACCAACGGCAAGGCGAGCGTTCAGGGCATCACGGTTCCCCTGTACCCGATCCTGATCCGCTTCGACCAGTCGTACGAGAAGAACCTCATGCGTCTGTGCCCGACCTGCACCTACAAGGCCAACCCGCAGCAGTTGACTGACATCTTCGCGGGCAAGGTGCCCTCGGCGGTTGTCAGCATCATGAAGGCCAACCCGGCCACCAACTGGCTGGTTTCGGACC
>JAPLBU010000356.1:2352-6289 GCA_026392575.1 Actinomycetota bacterium
ATGGTCGGCGTTCCCGCCGCCCTGCAGTCCGCTGGTCTCAACGGCAAGGCCCAGATCGGTGGTCTGACCGCCGGCAAGAGCAACATCCAGGGCCTCAAGGACGGCAACGAGTCCGCATGGACCGGCTACGCCCTGCCGATCGTCGGCTACAGCGTCGTGGACAGCTTCGCCCGCAACTCCGTGGGTCAGCCGTTCGTGACGAACGAGCTGCCCACGCAGATCCTGACCCCGCAGAACATCAATACGGCAGTGCTCACGCCGGCTGGTGACTACCTCGGTGTCAAGACCTACGCACAGGAGTTCAAGAAGCTGTGGGGCGTCAAGTAGTCCCGAGCAGCACCTAGGGGAGGGCCCGGTCCGAATGGACCGGGCCCTCTTCTTTCCCGCAGTATCTTTACTTGACGTTCAGTATCTAGTCGGGCAGAATCCGAGGACCCCTTCTTGAGGAGCCCCATGACGATCGAGTCCACCCAGCGCGAGTCGACCGAGCAGCCGTCCCCGCGATCGGCAGGCACCAGCGTCCAGCAGTACCTGGACAGCGATGCCCGCCCGGTGCCGGCCGCTCTGCGGTACGACATCAACGAGGACCTCGGCACGGGCGACCTGGATGTCGAGCGCTACATCTCGCGCGACTTCCATGATCGCGAGGTGCAGAAGGTCTGGCGCAAGGTGTGGCAGTTCGTCTGCCGCGAGGATCACATTCCCGCGGCCGGCGATCACATCACCTATGACATCGCCGACGACAAGCTGATCATCATGCGCACGGCCGAGGGTGAGATCAAGGCCCTCTACAACGCCTGCCTGCACCGTGGGCGCGCCCTTCGACAGGAGGGTGGCCGCGTCAGCGAGATCCGCTGCCCGTTCCACGGCTTCTCCTGGAACATCGACGGGTCCCTGAAGAACCTGCCGTGCGCCTGGGACTTCCCGCAGGTTGATCCGGCGGAGTTCAGCCTTCCGGAGGCCAAGGTCGAGGTCTGGAACGGCTTCGTCTTCATCAACATGGATCTCGACGCCGAGCCGCTGGCGGACTTCTTCGGCTCGATGCTGAATGACTGGGACCGCTGGGACTACACCGACCGGGTCGTGTACTCGCACTTCGGCGGCATCGTGAACTGCAACTGGAAGGTCGCAGGAGAGGCGTTCATCGAGGGCTTCCACTCGCTGGCCACGCACCCGCAGATGATGGAGTGGCTCGGCGACGAGAACACCCAGTACGACGTCATCAAGGGCGAGAACTGGAGCCGCCAGATCGTCCCGCAGGGCGTGCCGAGCCCCACCATCGCCAACCACATCAGCGAGCAGGAGGTGCTCGACTCGTATTACGAGACCCGAGCCTTCTACACCGCTGGCAAGGGCCGCGACCTTGCGGTCGGCGACGACGGAACGCCGCGCGTGCCCGCTGATTCGACGGCACGCCGCGAGCTGGCCGCAGCCATGCGCGAGGCGCTCGCTGCGCAGTTCGGCACGGCGCAGGACCACTGGACCGACTCCGAGCTGCTCGATGGCATCCAGTACTTCGTCTTCCCGAACTTCTACGTGTTCGCGGGTCCGCGCACCAACGCGGTCTACCGCTTCCGCCCGCTGGGCAACGACCCGGACAAGTGCATCGCGGAGGTCTTTCTGCTGGCCCAGCAGCCAGCCGACGGCTCCCACCCGGCCCCGTCCGCTCCGCGCTGGCTGCAGCCGGGGGAGACCTTCTCCGATATCACGGAGATCGGCCTGCTGGGGCCGGTCTTCGACCAGGACATGGCCAACATGCCCTTCATCCAGCAGGGGCTCAAGACCCTGCGTCGGCCGGGCATCACGCTGGCGCGCTACCAGGAGAACCGGATCCGGCACTACCACGAGATCCTCGACGAATGGCTGGCCCGCTAGCGCACGACCGTAGGGGGTGCGTCAGTCCTGGTCGTAGTTGAGCAGGTAGCTGACGCGGTCCATCCGGGCCCGTCGGCACACCCGCAGAACCGGGTTGCCGGCGGCGTCCGCCGTCAGCCCGTCGCGCACCAGGATCGGCGACCCGGCCCGGATCGACAGGATCTCAGCATCATCGAGGGTGGCGGCATCAGCCGAGATCGCCCGCCACAGCGGGCGGGGCTCGCCCATGGCCTCGTTGAGCTGGCCGTACAGCCCGCTGACCAGATCCCAGTCACCAGCGGGATCGGCGAGCAGGCTCCGTGGGAACCACGAACTCGACCACATCCAGGCCACCCCGTTGACCATGAGGGCGTTGTCGACGCGCCACAGCGGGCCGGCGGGCAGTTCGAGCTCGGGGTTCAGCCGCGCGTTGTTCACCTTCGCCGCTCGCAGCAGCACGTCCTCGTAGGTGTAGCCCTGCTCGGCGATCTGGCGGGTGATTCCGGCAATCAGGCTGTCGGTCGAGAGGCGCTGCGACAGCGGCAGCCGCACGATGGGGGCGCTGACATAGGTGCCGGAGCCCTGACGGGACTGCACCGCGCCGGCGCGGGCGAGCTCCTCGATGGCCCGCCGGACGGTCAGCCGGTTGACGCGGAGCTCCTCCGCCAGCCGTGCCTCGCTGGGCAGTTTGTCGCCCGGCGAGTAGGTGCCGTCGGCGATCGACGCGGCAATCGCCTGACGCACTCGCTCGTACAGCGGCACTTCACCCATGCGGGGACCGTATCGGGGCGGACTCCCCGATGCACGCAGAGGGAGGCAACATGGCCACATCCGTGGAGGCCGTCAGCGGGGAGCGGGTAGTTTCTTTAGAGCGCCTACAGTACGATCCAGCGGTGACAGACTCCCTTGAACGACGTGTCCAGCGACTCGAGGACCGGTTCGCGATCAACGACCTCGTCGTCAATTACGCCACCCTGCTGGATGACGCGCAGTGGGATGCCCTGGGCCAGTTGTTTGCACTCGAGGGTGTGTTCGCCTCGCCCAACAGCACCACGGTCGGCCGCGATGCCATCGTCGCGAACTTCAAGGTGAAGCACGCACCGTTCCCGGCGACGTGGCATGACCCGCATGGCATCGCAGTCGAGTTCGACGACGACGACCACGCTCGCGGCACCGTCATTGGTTACGCCGAACTCGCCAGCGCGGATAACGCCATGGTCACGTCGATCCGCCGGCGCGTCCGAACTGCCGGACTTCGAGCGTCGGTTCCCCGGATACCCCGGATGACGGCTGCTTCGATTGGCGACCGTGTTGAGCTCGGCGGCGTGTACAACGTGCGCGACCTCGGCGGCTACCCCACGGCGGACGGCCGGGTCGTGAACACCGGGCTCCTCTTCCGCGCTTCCAGCCTGCATCGACTGAGCGACGAGGATGCGTGGCGCGAGTTCGGAGCGGCATCCGTGATCGATCTTCGGTACCAGATGGAGATCGACGCCTTCCCGCTGCCGGACTTCATCGAGGATCCCCTGCATCGGCCCGTGCTCCTGGACGGCTGGAAGGCCATGCCCGGGCTGCCGGAGGAGACTCACGGCGAGGACTCGCCCGAGGAGCACCTCGCCTGGGTCTACGCCTGCATGCTGGAACTCGGGGCAACCACGATTCGCGAGATCCTCGACCAACTGGCCGAGTCCGAGGCGCTGCCGGCGATCTTCTTCTGCATGGCCGGCAAGGACCGCACGGGTTTCGTTGCCGCCGTGCTGCTCTCCCTGCTGGGTGTCAGCGACGAGGACATCGCGGATGACTTCGCCCTGAGCGGCGACGAGGTCGTCGCACTTGTCGACTGGCTGCGCACGCGCGAGGATTTCGAGAACCACCCGATGATGAACCAGTCCGAGGGCCTGGTGCGTGCTCCCCGCGCCGCGATGGAGCTCTTCCTCGCCCGCGTGACGGCGGAGTACGGGAGCCTGAGTGCGTGGGTGCGGACTCTGGCTGTGCCCGAGGATGCGATCGAGACTCTGAAGACCCGACTGCTCATCTAGCCCTGGAACCACGCACGCCCGACGACAAGCAGCACTGGAGGAAC
>JAPLBU010000293.1 GCA_026392575.1 Actinomycetota bacterium
CCAGCAGCACCTGGAAGACGAACCACATGGTCACCGAAAGGCCGAGCGGCTCGAGGATCACCCACAGGTAGCCCAGCCGCAGCTTGCGGTACTTCTGGTTGATGTCCCGGCTGACCAGCAGACGCAGCGACGCCCGCGACCGCCAGATACCCACCCTGCCTACCTTACGGTCTGGTCGCGATCAGGGTCTCCCAGCGGTCAAGGATCACGTCAAGGCGGTAGCGCTCGGCGACGGAACGCGCGCGCTCGCCGAGGGCATGGCGCAGCGTGTCGTCGGACATCACCCGGTCCAGCTGACGTGCGAGGTCCTCGGCATCACCGCGGACGGCGAGCAGGCCACTGACCTCGTCCTCCACCAGTTCGCGCACTCCAGCCGAGGCGTCGGCCGCCACCACGGCCAGCCCGCACGCCATCGCCTCCAGGAGGGCCAGCGGGAACCCCTCAACGAGGGACGGCAGCGCCAGAACACCGCTGGCCAGCAGCACTGCCGCCGGATCCGGCGTTGGTGGCAGGACCGTGACGCGCGGCAGGCGGCGGGCCAGGACCTCGTCGACGAGTGGGCCCGAGCCCACGAACTGGACCTGCCAGTCGGGGTGGGCTGACTCGATCATCGTCCACGCATCCGCGAGGATTCCGGGCGCCTTCTCGGCCGACAGGCGGCCGAGGTACGTGATGATCCGCGCCTCCCTCGAAGTGGGATCGTCGGGCCAGAAGGCGACCGGGTTCGGCATCGCGATCGCCTGCTGCATTCCCCGGGTGCGGAAGACGTGAGCGTCCGCATCGCTCAGCAGCGTGAACCACTCGACGTCCGCGTATGCGGCCGCCAGCCTCGCGGCATCGCCACCGCGCAGGGCCGCCTCGGCTGACGAGTGGTACTGGCCGATGACGCGCCATCCCTGGTGCGGGACTCGATCGAGCACCTCCTTGCACCACACCTGCGTGGTGATGACCACTCCTGGCTCAATCCCCGCGAGAGTCGCGGCGAGCCCGCGTTCGAGGGCGGCATCGGCATCGGCCCGCTGCTGCTCATCCGATGCAGAGGGGACCGGGCCGTCGAGGAGGGTGACGCGCCGGTAGGCCGGGTCCGCGTCGAAGACGTGCGGCTCCGCGGCTGTCTCGAGCCCGACCAGGTGCACGGGGTACCCGCGGGACGCAAGGCCGGACGCCAGCACATGCGCAACACGCGTAGCGCCACCCAGCTCGGTGATCGAGTTCGCCATGATCACGATGGGCGTCATCGATCACCCCGCATCGCCTGCAAGACCCGGGCGCACGATTCGGCCGGTTCGTCGATCAGGGCGGCGAAGCGCTCGTGCCCCACGGCACTTCCCGCCGCGACCGACCAGCCGGACGACTCGGACTCAAGCACCGCACGGACGACGTCAGTAGCGGAACCGGCAAGGGGACCGGGCAGGTCGCGCGGCCAGCGAACGTACAGGCCCGGTCCACGCGACAGCAGGTCGCGCAGGTCGGGGGCGAAGATGACCACCGGCCGTCCGGCCCGGGCGGCGATGGGGGCCCAGGGACTGGTGTCGGTGACGAGCAGGTCGCAGGCGGCAACCAGGTCCGCGGGACCTGTTGCCACCTCAACGTTCGCCGCATCGACCGAGTCGGCTGCCAACGTCAACAGCACATGACCCGGGAGTTCCACGGCCACCTCGGCGACGGGAAAGTGCGCCTCCCGAAGGCGCAGGAAGCCGATCACGCCGATGCGCGGCTCGATCCCGAGCCTGGCCCGAGCCTGGTCCCGGGAGGGCAGTCGTTCGGCGCGTGGAACGGCCACCACCGATGGGCAGGTGATCCCCAGCGCCCGTGCGGCCCGATCACCCACGTCCCGCGACGGCACGGCCACGAGATCAGCGCGTGCTTCGCCCGGCAGTTGGTGGGGGCGACGCTGCCCGGGGCTCAGGAGCGGCCAGTCGACGAGGTCCGCGCCCACTCGGTCGACGGTCGGCTCGACGAAGACCAGCAAGCGGGTGTCTGGGCCCCGCTCCAACGCACCGCCCTTGGTATCGGGGTCGACGATCCGCATGGGCAGGCCGTCCGTCACCCACCACTGGGCCCGCGCGGCGAGGTAGCGATGTCGGGCCGACCCGGCTCGCACGGCCGTGGCCCAGCGCGGCACCTGGCCGCGATCTTGCTGGTAGGCCCACACGACCCCGATCCCCTGCTCGTGCAGGTACTCGGTGAAGGCGAGCACGCTGCCGGTGCACGTAGCCGAGCCCCCGGTCATGGCGCAGGCGAAGGGCCGTGCACCGCCCCAGGCGGACGCTGCCCGGGTGGACCGATGGGCGAGCCGACGGTCCGCACGTCGCAGCAGGCTCGTCCACCTCTGGCTCGCCGTCGTCACCTGCTCACCTCCGGCACACGACCCTCGACCAGCCTGACCCTGGGGGAACTCTAGGGGGTGCGGGCACCGATACCCTGACCCGCGTGACCAGTCCTATGGAGCAAGCCGCCTCGATCGACCCCCTCCTGATGAACCGTGACGGGAGCCGGATCACCCGCCTGCTCGCCGTCATGGCGCATCCCGACGACGTCGACTTCGGGGCCGCTGGCACCGTGAAGGCCTGGACCGATGCCGGTGTCGAGGTGTCCTACTGCCTGATCACCAACGGCGACGCCGGGGGCTTCGACCCCGATGTGCCCCGCTCCGAGATCCCCGCCATCCGGCAGGCCGAGCAGCGTGCTGCGGGTGCGGCCGTCGGAGTCACCGACGTCCGATTCCTGGGCTACCGCGACGGCGAACTCGCCGTCAGCCACGAGCTGCGCCGCGATATCAGCCGGGTCATCCGTCAGGTCCGACCGGACCGTCTGCTCATCCAGTCACCCGAGCGCAACTGGAACCGCATCCAGGCATCCCACCCGGACCATCTGGCCGCCGGCGAGGCCGCTATCCAGGCCGTCTATCCCGACGCCCGCAACCCCTTCGCGCATACGAGCCTGCTGCTCGACGAGGAGCTCGAGGCATGGAGTGTTCCCGAGGTGTGGGTGCTCGCCAGCCCGACTCCCAACTACTGGTACGACATCACCGACAACTTCGAAGCGAAGATCGCGGCCCTGCGAGCGCACCACAGTCAGACCGCCCACATGGATGACCTTGCCGACCGTGTCGGCGGGTGGATGGGGATGCAGGCGCAGCAGGCGGGCCTGCCCGAGGGCCGGCTGGCCGAGGCCTTCATGATCGTGTCGACCGCCTAGCCACACGGCCCGCGCGCTAGAAGGCCGGCACCTCGGTCGCGTCGCCGGGCTCGCGGGATCCGAAGATCCGCCGCTCCGACTCCTCGATAGCGATGTCGTTGATGCTGGCCTCGCGCCTGCTCATGTAGCCCAGCTCGTCAAACTGCCAGTTCTCGTTTCCGTAACTGCGGAACCATTGCCCGGATGAGTTGCGCCACTCGTACTGGAAGCGAACGGCGATGCGGTCGTCACCGAAGGCCCACAGGCTCTTGCGCAGCACGTAGTCATGTTCGGCCGCCCACTTGCGCCTCAGGAATTCGACGACCTCGTCGCGACCCCTGACGTGCTCGCCGCGGTTCCGCCACTCGGTGTCCGGCGTGTAGGCACCAGCCACCCGTTCCGGGTCGCGGGTATTCCAGGCATCCTCGGCTGCCTGCACCTTGATGCGCGCCGTCTCGGCCGTGAAGGGTGGTACCGGGTTTCGGGGCTCCATGATCGATGCTCGCCAGCTACTTCACGACGCCCGCGAAGACCGCGATCAGGATGTTGATGATGGTCAGCGCACCAATAGTCGCCCACAGCGCGACCTGAGGCGGGGCCTTGCGCTTGCCGATGAAGGCCAGCACCGTGATCACCAGGACGATCAGCAGCTTGATCCCAACCACTGGATCGTTCATCTTCTCGTCGATCGCACCGGATGAAGCGATGCCGACCATGACCACTCCTGTGACGAGCTGTGTCAGCGCACCTTCGAGCATCGTGCGGTTGACGCCCTTGTCCGGCGATGACATCTGCACCATGAAGCCGCCAAGCAGCATCGCCAGTCCGATGAAGTGCAGGACGAGGAAAGCGTTGTACACGAACAGCATGGTCACTCCCATTCAATGGTGCCGGGTGGCTTCGACGTCACGTCGAGCGTGACGCGATTGACCTCGCGCACTTCGTTGGTGATGCGGGTGGAAATCCTGGCGATCAGGTCATACGGCAGCCGGGACCAGTCGGCCGTCATGGCGTCCTCGCTCGAGACCGGACGCAGCACCACGGGGTGGCCGTAGGTGCGCCCGTCTCCCTGCACCCCGACGGAACGCACATCGGCGAGCAGCACGACCGGGAACTGCCACACGTCGCGGTCCAGGCCAGACGCCGTCAGCTCCTCGCGGGCGATGGCGTCGGCCTCCCGGAGGATCGCCAGGCGCTCCTCGTCGACAGCACCGATGATGCGAATGGCGAGGCCCGGACCCGGAAACGGATGACGCCAGACGATCTCCGGCGGCAGGCCCAGATCGAGCCCCACCTGTCGGACCTCGTCCTTGAACAGTGTCCGCAGCGGCTCGACGAGGGTGAACTGCAGGTCATCCGGCAGCCCGCCCACGTTGTGATGGCTCTTGATATTCGCCGTGCCCGTTCCGCCACCCGACTCGACCACATCGGGGTACAACGTGCCCTGGACCAGGAAGTCGACCTTCTGCCCGTGGTCGCCCGCATCTGCCACGATCGACCGCTCGGCATCCTCGAACACGCGGATGAACTCGCGGCCGATGATCTTCCGCTTTGTCTCCGGATCGCTCACGCCAGCGAGGGCGGTCAGGAACCGCTCGCGCGCATCGACGACGACGAGGTTGATCCCCGTCGCGGCGACGTAGTCGCGCTCGACCTGCTCGGCCTCGCCCTTGCGCAGCAGCCCGTGATCGACGAACACACAGGTCAGTTGATCTCCGACGGCCCGCTGGACGATCGCAGCAGCCACGGCGGAGTCGACGCCACCGGACAGGCCGCAGATCACCCGGCCGGTGCCCACCTGCTGGCGGATCCGGGCGACCTGCTCGTCGATGACGCTGGTCATGGTCCATGACGGGGCACAGCCTGCAATGTCATGCAGGAAGTGCTCGAGGACACGCTGGCCGCTCTCACTGTGCAGGACCTCGGGGTGGAACTGGACACCAGCGAGCCGCCGATCGGCATCAACGAAGGCCGCAACGGGCGCACCATCCGACATGGCCGCGACCTGGAAGCCCGCCGGTGCCTTCGCCACTGAGTCGCCGTGCGACATCCACACGTTCAACTCGGTTGGCAGATCAGCGAAGAGCACCCCGGGGTCGGTGATCCGCAGGGGGGTGCGGCCGAACTCGCTCAGGCCCGTGCGCGCCACCGTCCCGCCCAGCGCCTGCGCCATGGCCTGGAACCCGTAGCAGATCCCGAACACCGGAATGCCCGTGTCGAAAAGGGCCGGATCGAGGTAGGGGGCGCCCGGCGCATAGACGCTCGACGGTCCCCCGCTGAGGATGACGGCCACCGGACGCCGCGCGACGATCTCGGCCACCGACATGGTGTGGGGCACGATCTCGGAGTACACGTGGGCCTCGCGCACTCGGCGCGCGATCAGCTGGGCGTACTGCGCGCCGAAGTCGACGACGAGGACGGTGTCGAGGGACGAGGTCACCCGCCGAGCCTACCCATCGGTCTCACGGGGAGAACGCCCCCAGCAGGCCGAAGACGGCGGCGATGGCCGGGGGCAGGAAGCACGCGATGGCCGCGGCGACAGACCAACCCAGATAGGCCCGGGGCGCTCGGGCACCGGACTGAGATTCGGCGGGCGGGGATGGATCGGACATCACCAGCACCCTAACGGCCGCCGGGCCACCACCCTCGGCAGGACGGTCAGGTGATGCCCACGATGGGCAGCCGAAGGGCGCCCGATGCGGCCTCGGGAACGGCCGGGTTGACCGGTGCCACCGGGACGATGCGCTGATAGCCAGTGCCCATAGGCGGTCGGGGGTCGTCCTGTCCCCTGTTGGGCCACATGGCCATCGCCCGCTCGGCCTGCGCGGTGATGGTCAACGACGGGTTGACGCCCAGGTTCGCCGTGATGGCCGACCCGTCGACGATGTGCAGCCCGTCGTAGCCGTAGACCCGGTGGTAGCCATCGATGACGCCACTGACGTCGTCGGCTCCGATCGGGCAGCCGCCGACGAAGTGCGCGGTGACGGCCGCGTCGAAGTTCTCGAAGTGACTGCCCACCGGGATGCCGTTGATGCGCTGGGCGAGTCGACGGACGACATCCTGGGCAACCGGCATGTAAGCGGGTGGCGGGTTGGATCCGTCGAGGCGGGTAGTCAGGCCCCATCTGCCCAGTCGCGATCGCTTGCCCATCACGGTCAGGGAGTTGTCAGCCGTCTGCATGACCAGGGAGATGATCGACCGCTCGCTCCACTTGCGCACATTCAGCAGTCGGAGGGCGTCACGCGGATCCTGCAGGACATCAGACGCGAACGTCCGCCACCGCTTCTGTCCCGATCGGGGGACCGTGAGGATGGTCTGCAATAGTCCCATCGAGTTGGAGCCCTTTCCGTAGCGAACCGGCTCCACGTGCGTGTGCGGTTCCGGATAGAAGCTCGATGTGATCGCCACGCCCT
>JAPLBU010000414.1 GCA_026392575.1 Actinomycetota bacterium
CCTGCTGTCTCGAGGGTCTGGCGGTCGAAGCCGACCCCGGTGACGGTCTGGCCGGTGAACTCGGGGCCCAGCTTGCGGAAGGCTGACGGATCCTGGTCGATGACGGCGACGGAATGACCCGTCTCGTCGAGACGGTGGGCGAGAAGGGCCCCGACGCGGCCGCATCCGAGGATCACTATGTGCACGGTCGCACGCTACACGCCTCGCGAGCCGACCGGCGATCGGTGGCGGGTAGGCTCATGGATCGTGCCGATGTCGGATCTTCTCAAGCGTGTTTTCGTCGGGCGCGCCCTGCGCAGCGAGCGCCTCGGCGACACGATGCTTCCCAAGCGCATCGCGCTGCCGGTGTTCGCCAGCGACGCGCTCTCGTCCAATGCATATGCGACCCAGGAAATCCTGCTGGTCCTGTCGCTGGGCGGTTTCTCCTTCTACCAGTACGGACCATGGGTCGCGGCGATGGTTGTCGTCATCTACGCGACTGTGGTGGCTTCCTATCGGCAGACCGTTCACGCCTATCCCAGCGGTGGCGGCGACTACGAGGTGGTCTCACACAACCTCGGTCCCAACTGGGGCGTGTTCGTGGCAAGCGCACTGATGATCGACTACGTGCTGACTGTCGCCGTGTCAATCTCGTCTGGGGTAGCCAACCTCGGTTCCACGATCCCATTCGTCGCACAGCACAGCGTGTGGTTCGCCGTGGGTTTCACCGTTCTGATCATGGTTCTGAATCTGCGCGGCGTGAAGGAGTCGGGCGGGTTCTTCGCCATTCCGGTGTACTTCTTCATCCTGTCCATCTTCGTGATGATCGGCTGGGCGATGGTCCAGATGCTGATGGGTCAGACACTCGAAGCAGAGAGTGCGAACTGGGACATCGTCGCCGAGAACACCTTCACCGGCGTGGCACTGGTGTTCCTCGTTGCGCGCGCGTTCTCCTCCGGCACCACAGCACTGACGGGCATCGAGGCCGTTGCCAACGGCGTGCCCGCCTTCAAGGAGCCCAAGTCGAAGAACGCGGCGACGACGTTGTTCCTGCTCGGTGCCATCTCGATGACGATGTTCGTCGGGATCACGTGGCTGGCGCTCAAGACGCAGGTGAAGATCACCGAGTTCGACCGCGATCTGGTCGGGCTACCGGATGGTCAACCGCAGAAGACGGTGATCGTCCAGATCGCCGATGCGGTCTTCCATCACTCGCATATCGGCGTCCTCGTCATCGCGTTCGCGACGGCAACGATTCTGGCGCTCGCCGCCAACACGGCATTCAACGGCTTTCCCGTGCTGGGATCGGTGCTTGCGCGCGACGGCTACCTGCCGCGGCAGCTGCACACCCGCGGTGACCGGCTGGCCTTCAGCAACGGCATCCTCACCCTCGCCGGTCTCGCCATCCTGCTGATCGTTGCCTACCAGGCCAGCGTCAGCGGCCTGATCCAGCTCTACATCATCGGTGTCTTCGTCTCCTTCACGCTGAGCCAACTCGGCATGGTGAAGCACTGGACCCGACTCCTGCGGGCCGAAGCCGATGGATCCGCCCGCAGGAAGATGATCCGGTCGCGACTCATCAACGGGTTCGGCCTGATCATGACCGGCTCGGTTCTGGTGATCGTGCTGGCCACGAAGTTCACCAAGGGCGCCTGGATCGTCGTCATCGCGATGCCGATCATCTTCTTCCTCATGCGTGCGATCCACGGCCACTATGAGCGAGTAAGTCGCGAGATCATGATGCAGGGCTCGGTGGCCATGATCCTGCCTGCGCGGGTGCACGTGATCGTGCTGGTCAGCAAGATCCACAAGCCGACTCTTCGCGCCCTCGCCTATGCCCGTGCCACGCGCCCGACGGTGCTCGAGGCCGTGACCGTCGACGTCGATCACGAGGACACCATGCGACTGCAGGAGGAGTGGGAGCGCGAGGGGATCCCGGTGACGCTGAAGATCCTTGCGTCTCCCTACCGAGAGATCACGCGTCCGATCCTCGACTACGTTCGCGACCTGCGCAGCGACAGCCCCAACGACCTCGTCACCGTCTATATCCCCGAATACGTCGTAGGCCACTGGTGGGAGCAGCTGCTTCACAACCAGTCGGCCCTGCGGCTGAAGAGCCGACTGCTCTTCACTCCCGGGGTCATGGTGACGAGCGTCCCGTGGCAGCTCCAGTCCAGTGAGCTGGTCGCCGACCGCGATGACTGACGCCACCCCGCTCAAGATCGGCGACGAGCGCGTCGTCACGATCGGTCCGATCGCGCACGGCGGTCACTTCATCGCGCATAGCGATGGACGAACTCTGTTCGTTCGTCATGCGATCACGGGGGAGTCGGTTCGCGTCCGCATCACCGACGTCAACAGCAAGATGGTCCGGGCCGATGCGATCGAGGTCCTCGAGTCGTCTCACGAGCGCGTGGCTGCCCCCTGCACGTGGGCGCACGCGGGCGGCTGCGGTGGTTGCGACTTCCAGCACATCGCGCTGGCCGCTCAGCGGCGGATGAAGCAGGAGGTGCTGACCGACGCCCTACGGAGGTTCGGCCGCCTGTCTGACGGTGACCTGGCCGGCCTCGACCTGACCGTGCACGAGCTGCCCGACCACCCGGACGGCCTGCACTGGCGCAGCCGCGTCACCTGGGCCAACGACGCCGAGGGCAACGTCGGTCTCAGGCGACACCACAGCCACGACATCGTGGCGGTCGACCGCTGCCTCATCGCTGCCGACGGCGTGGACCTGCCCGGCGCATCCCCGGCGGGCAAGGTCGTGCATACCGTGCGCGACCGGACCTGGCGGATGGACCGCGACGGCTTCTGGCAGGTGCACGAAGCGCTGCCTGAGGCCCTCGTGGCTGCGGTCCTCGAACTGGGCCAGCCAGCACCGGGACAGACCTGGTGGGACCTTTACGCGGGTGCGGGTCTGTTCGCCGCCTTCCTCGCCGAGGCAGTCGGCGCAGAGGGCCATGTCGCCGCGGCGGAGTCGGCCGAATCGGCCATCAAGTCGGCCCGACGCGCCCTCCATGACCTCCCGCAGGTGGCCCTGCATCACTCCGACGTCACGAGATGGCTCCGGGAGATCGACCATGATGCGCCAGATGGGATCGTTCTCGATCCGCCCAGGTCCGGCGTGGGGGCCGAGGTGGTCGCCATGGTCACGGCTGCTGAGGTGCCGACCATCGTCTACGTGGCCTGCGACCCGGTCGCCCTGGCCCGCGACACTGCCTCCTTCACGGCTGCTGGGTATCGGCTGTCGGGAATCATGGCGTTCGACGCCTTCCCGATGACGCATCACCTCGAGACCGTGGCCCTGTTCCAGATCGCGGGTTTGTGAGCCTGCCGTGAGCCTGCCGTGAGCCGGAAACGTCTGTTTTGTCAGTTAGAATCGATGGGAACCGCGACTGCGGTGCGCTCGGGAGTTCACAGCAAAGGGGTGGCGCATGCTCAGGCTGACGCCTCGGCGCGGTAGGCGCGGTGACAGGGGCGCTTCCGCCGTTGAGTTCGCCATCCTTGTTCCGGTGCTGCTTCTCATCCTTCTCGGAATCCTGGAGTTCGCGTTCGTGCTGCGTGACTACCTCAGTGTGTCCTCGGCTGTGCGCGTTGGCACGCGAGTGGCAGCCAGTGGAGCCGGATCGAAGGCAGCTACCTGTCCTAACCCGCTTCCGACCGGCATGACCGCGTGTGCTGGCACTGACACTCCGCAGTTGGCGCAGTCGGCAGCCGATGCAATCCAGCGAGCGGGCACTGCCATGGCGCAGGACGCGATCGACGAGATCTGGGTCTATCGCGCCAACACGTCGGGTTATCCGGCGAACTCGTATTACACGAGCGTGGCCAATCCCAACAACACGACGGGCGCTACCACTCAGGCAGCCATGCTTGCGGCAGGCTGCAACACGGCGTGCGTCAAGTACGCGTGGAATGACGCACAGAACAAGTTCGAGTACCGCGGCGGCGTCTGGGACTACACGAAGATCAATGCCTGCATCAAGGATCCTGACGCGGTCGGTATCTACATGAAGGCCACGCACCCCTTCTTCACGAAGTTCATTCGAAGCACGATCTCGATGACTGACCGTTCCGTGATGTCCTTTGAGCCCCTGCCCGCTGGGCAGTGTGCGCCGGGGGCGCACAACTGATGGCCGGCCGTAGTTGGCCGCGTGATCCCAGCCGGATCACGGATTCGGACCGGGGCGTCGTTGCGGTACTCACCGCGATCCTCATACCGTTGTTGCTCGTCCTATGCGCGATCGCCATTGACACGGGCTGGTGGTATCTGGAGATCAACAAGGTGCAAAAGGCGGCGGATGCGGCGGCCCTGAGCGGCGTCACGAGCATGCCGAACGACTTCGCGAAGGCGAGCACCAAGGCGCTGAATATCTCGGCGCTGAATGGCTACCCGAACGTGGGTACGACGAGTGTGGTGCCGTTCACGACGAGCCGCGAGAGTGAGCTCGGCGTGACAGTGACCAGCACGATCACCAACATCTTCGGAAGCATCTTCGGCAACGGCTCGACGGTGATCTCGCGATCGGCGGTTGCGGATTTCCAGGATGCCGCACTTCTCGGCAGCCCTTGCAACTACTTCGGGAATCAGCCCCTAAGCAATCCGGGAGCCGCATTGCCGGCCAACGCGGTGACGCCAGGCTCCCCGCCCGGCTATGTGACGTGCCAAGGCAGTCCGGGTCTGTGGGCCCTGATCGAGGGTCCGAATGAGCCCAAGGTGCATGGGGATCGCTACGCGACCCGAACCTGCTCCAGCGGTGTCGACGGCTGCTCCGGATCGACGAACCTCGAGTACCGCAAGGACAACTACTACTGGACGGTGCGCGTGGGCCAGGAGGTCGTAGATGCGAACCGGGCCGTCACGGTCCAGTTGTACGACCCTGCGTACGTCGGCACGAACGACGATTGTTCAGCGCTGTCGTCGAGCGGCTTCACATCGGGCCTGACGTTCCCCTTCGCCCCATCGGACTACGCGACGCGATATGACAACTCGGCTAACGCCTTCTGCACGGGAGACAACCAGGCCTCCAGCTCTGTGATGGCCACATCCTTCGTGCTGCGGAACCAGACCGACACCCAGAACCCGCAGTTGGCCGACCCGATCACCAACTGCACCAAGCAGTTCCGGGGGTATTCCAGCGCGCCCACCCCAGCGATGTTGAGCACCGGCAGCTCCTACGATCAAGGGCTCGCGAAGATCTTCCACCAGTGGGTGGACCTGTGCAGTTTCACGCCGACCAAGGCGGGGGACTACTACCTGCAGGTGCGATCGAACGTGACGCTGGGCGGCTCGGCGAGCGTGCCCGAGGCCAGTACCAAGACTCCGGCGATCTACACCTACCCGGGAACGTGGTCCGTCACCAGCCCGAGTGTGGTGTCACAGGTCGAGCCCACCGTGACCAACACGGATGGCATCAATGCCTTCGCCATCAGGGCATTTGTCGGCACCGCGGCGGAGAACACCGGAACCCCGGATCCGCTGAATGCGAAGGTGGCCGTATCGGGTTGGGAGCGCCTGCCGATCTGGATCAACGCCGACAATGCAGGCGGCTCATACTTCAACCTGATCCAGGTGCTGCCCAATGCTGCGGGAAAGAGCTTCACGTTTTCCGGGTTCGACTTCGGTGATTGTCAGAGCTGCTCAGGCTCGTCTCTCGTGCAGGTGCTGATGCCGACGGGATCGACCGGTTCGTTGTCGACGTGCTCAGGTAGCGGTCCGGTCTCGGGCAGCATCCCGACGGTTTCGGGTGATCCGGTGTGCTCGTTCCGGATCAGCAGCGGGACCCATCAGGGCAAGCTGCAGGAGATCAGCGTGACGATTCCGAACAACTACACCTGCGCCAGCGGAAGCGGCGGGCTGGTCATGCTCGGGGACTGCTGGTTCCGCATGAAGGTGGACTACTCGGCCCAGCCAAATGACGTCACGACGTGGGATGCCGCCATCAACGGTGACAATGTCCGACTGGTGCAGTAGCCACTCACCCTCCGCAGCATCGGGGTGACCGATCCGATATCTTGACGTCAAGATACCTAGTCCGCCGCCCCAGAGGAGCACGCTCGTGGCCAGCATCGACAGCTTCGGATCCCGCGGCACCCTCACGGTCGGGGACCAGTCCTACGAGATCTTTCGCATCAGCGCGGTCGAGGGCTCGGCGCGTCTCCCGTTC
>JAPLBU010000369.1 GCA_026392575.1 Actinomycetota bacterium
AGGATGCGCCCGCGCTGGTGGGCGATCTCCTGCAGTGCGTCTCCGGCCTCCTCCCTCCCCCTTCCCGCGAACGGCCAGCAGTGGGGGTTCCTGCGGCCGAAAGCACCCCCACGCTTGGCCGCTCGGCGGAGGGGACGGAGGAGGGGGTGCCGCTGTGGGCGGAGCTCGAGCGGCTGGCCCGGGAGAACCCGCACGGTCTCGCGCTCGCGGAGCCGATCGGCGACGGTCAGTGGCGCACGGTGACGTGGCGGCTGCTCGGCCGCAACGTCGATCTGCTCGCCAAGGGCCTTGCGGCAAAGGGCATCCGGCGCGGTGATCGCGTCGCCGTGCTCATCACGCCCGGTGCCGACCTGCTCGCCGTTGTCTACGCCTGCTGGCGCATCGGTGCCAGCGTCGTCGTCACGGACGCGGGGCTCGGCGTTCGCGGCATCCATCGCGCCCTGCGCGGCGCTGCACCCCAGCACCTGATCGCCATCCCGAAGGCCATGGCACTCGTGCGTGCGATGCGGCTCCCCGGCCGGCGCATCGGCACGGGCGAACTCGTCGAGATCGCCCGCCTTGGTGCCGCCCACCACGAACTGCCCCCGCCACCCGGTGGCGACGATGAGGCCGTGGTCGCGTTCACATCCGGTTCGACTGCTCGGTCCGGCACTGGGCATTCCGTCGTCGATCCCCGACATGGACGTCACCTCGCCCCGCACACTGACGGCCACGGCCTTCGCTGACGCGGTTCGGGCTGTTGACGGCACTCTCGTGTGGGCATCGCCCGCCGCCCTCGCCGCGATCCTCGACACGGCCAGCGCGCTCACCGACGCAGACGTCGAGACCCTGGGCTCCCTGCGCCTGGTGATGGGCGCGGGTGCGCCGGTCAGTGCTGCGCTGCTGCACGGGATGGCGAGGATCTGCGTCAACGCCGATGTGCGCACGCCCTACGGCATGACCGAGGTGCTGCCCGTCACCGATGTGTCGATCGGCGAGATCGACGAAGCGGGTGCGGGCGACGGCGTGCTTGTGGGTCGCGCCGTGCCCGGGGTTGAGGTTCGCATCAGCGCTGTCGATTCCGACGGCATCGCATCAGGCGAACTGTCCGATGCCCCAGGCATCCTCGGCGAGATCGTCGTGCGTGCGCCGCACCAGAAGGATCGCTACGACCGACTGTGGGGAACGGAGCGGGCAAGTGCCCGTGAGCCGGGTTGGCATCGCACGGGCGACGTTGGGCACCTGGATGTGCAGGGTCGGCTCTGGATCGGCGGACGCCTTGCCCATGTGATCACCACGCCGGAGGGCCCGGTGTCACCGGTCGGTATCGAGCAGGCCGTGCAGTGGGTGCCATCGGTCGTGCAGGCAGCAGTCGTTGGGGTGGGGCCGGTTGGCACGCAGCAGATCGTCATCATCGTGGTGACGGACAAGGCACGCACGGGGCTTGCGGGACTCGACCTGATCGACGCCGTACGTGGCACCGTGACGGTTGATGTTGCCGCGGTGCTCGAGCGCAAGGGGCTTCCGGTCGACATCCGGCACAACTCCAAGATCGATCGCGCCGCGCTTGCCGTATGGGCCTCCGAGCTTCTCGCTGGTCGGTCCTCGGGTGGCTCGCGATGAAGGTCCTCGTCACGGGCGGGCGCGGGCTGCTGGGCTCGGCCGTCGTGCGGGAACTGGTCCGTCGCGGGCATGACGTGACGAGCTTCCAGCGATCGTCCGCGTCACATGCCGTTCCCGTGCGCGAGGTGCTCGGCGATGTCACCGACTCGGACGCTGTCGCTGCGGCGATGGCCGGGCAGGACGGCGTCGTGCATCTCGCAGCACTGGTGTCGATGGTCGGTGCGTGGGATGACTTCGTGCGCGTCAACGTCGACGGCACGCGCACCGTGCTCGACGCAGCGATAGCCGCGGGTGTCACGCGGTTCGTGGAGGTCTCGTCGCCCTCCGTCGCACATGCGGGGGAGCCGCTCGTCGGCGCACCGGCAACACCAGCCGATCCGGATCATGCACGCGGCAACTACGCACGCAGCAAGGCGATCGCCGAGCTTGATGCTTTGTCGCGTGATGGCGAGGCGATGGCCGTGTGCGCGATCCGGCCGCACCTCGTGTGGGGTCCGGGTGACACGCAGTTGATCGGACGCATCGCTGAGCGTGCACGCGCGGGACGACTCATGCTGGTCGACGACGGTGCTGCCCTGATCGACACCACCTACGTCGACAATGCGTCCGACGCAATCGCACAGGCCTTCGAGCGCGGCGACGCTCCCGACGTGCACGGGCGAGCTTTCGTGGTGTCCAACGGGCAGCCGCGCACGGTGTTCGAGCTCGTCAGCCGGATCGCCATCGCCGCCGGCGGTCGGCCACCTACCCGGCACCT
>JAPLBU010000328.1:0-1184 GCA_026392575.1 Actinomycetota bacterium
CTCGGCCTTCTCCGGCTCACCGGGGCGCATGGCTCCCGCGAACTCGGGCAGTACCCAGTCGAGGGTCTCGCGGTCCATGTGGATGATGGCATTGCACTTGTACGTGATCGAACGACGTTCCGTCACGGAGGAGCCCTTCGACGTGACGGCGATGCTGACCCGCGGATCCTTGCGAATCGACGCGATGCGCGGGCGTTCCTCGCTCGCCGTCAGCCAGAAGCGGCCGTCGCGGTAGATGAAGTTGACGATGACACCCATCGGCCACCCCTCCTTGCCGGACCAGATGAGGGTGCACTCGGTCTGGGCATTGAGTAACTGAAGCTCGTCGTCAGAATCAAGGGAGTAGGACTTGACGTTCTCCCAGTTCTTGGCCTGCTCGCCGGACACGTGTTTCCCCTTTGATTCGTGGGCTGGGCGCCGAGGGAAGGCTCCCACGGCTGTCCCCGGAATTTCTAGGAAATCCTTGCAATAAGTTGAGTGACTGTCTAGTTTCACATGCGACGATGGGGCGCTGCCCCCGACCCAAGGAGAATCCGTGCCGCTCGACCTGCAGGCCATCTCGGACCGCATCGAGATCGAGGAGCTGCTCGTGCGCTACTCGCGGGCCCTCGACTTCCGGGATTTCGCAGCCCTCGAGACCCTGTTCACCGCGGATGCGACCTTCGATGCCGGCAGTCTGGGCTGCCCCACGGGCTCGGCGGAGATCCGGGCGATGATCGAGGGAACACTCACCGGGCTCGACGCCACCCAGCACCTCATCGGCAAGAGCCTGATCGAGCTCAACGGCGACGAGGCCGAGGTGCGCACGTATCTCATCTCGCAGCACATCCGCGAGGCCACGGAAGGGCCGGTCAAGCACTACTTCCTCGGTGGTGAGTATGCCGACCGGGTTGTCCGCACCCCCGAGGGCTGGAGAATCGCCTACCGCCGACTCGACCGGATGTGGAAGCAGGGCGATAGGGCCGTCATCAGCGGTAAGTGAGCACGACCAACAACGTCAGGTAACGCAGCAACCGAAGGAGCATCAATGGAGACCTGGATCACCGACACCGAGCCGAGCGAGCGCTTTCCGCTCTACACCCGCGGCAACGCCGACGAGGTGGGCCCGGATCCGTTCACCCCGCTCAACTGGAGCCTTACCTGGGAGCAGGGCATCGTGCCCGGCACCGCGTGGGCGTGGATCC
>JAPLBU010000328.1:1207-3897 GCA_026392575.1 Actinomycetota bacterium
TCCACCTGGGCACCTTCCGCGAGGACGAGTTCCTGTGGACGCAGCCGGAGACCTACGGCAACTGGGGCGGGTACTTCTTCAACCAGGTGTCGGTCGGACGCGTGTTCGGCTACCGCATGCCTGGCGCCACTCCCGATGCGATCGACGTGTCCTTCTTCGGCCAGAACCCGACGGTGCCGCCGTACGTGCATGACCCCCGGGACGACAACGAGGAGTGCTCGGCCGCGCTGGCCGCATCGATGGGCGCCATCCTCGGCGGCGCCCACGCGGCACTGCTCGACGAGTACCTCGCGCAGGCGAAGGCCTGGCGCGCCACTCGACCCGACCTCGCGAACGTGAGCGATGAGGAACTGGTCGCCTATGGCCGCACGTCGGCCAAGTGGCAGAACCCGGCTTGGGACGCCTACGCGCAGATCGTCATCGGCGCGGCGGTGGGCCCGGGGATCGTCCAGGGCGTGGCCGATGCGGTCGGCAAGTCGGAGCTCGGTATCCGCGTATTCGCGGCGCTGGGCGATGTTGCGTCGGCTGGAATGGCCGAGCAGGTGTGGGCCCTGTCCCGTCTTGTCCGCGATTCTGCGGACCTGACCGCAGAGTTCGACGCTGGTGTCGACGACATTGCCGAGCGGCTCGCCGCGAGCCCCGCTGCGGCTGACTTCAACGCGGGCTTCGCCGCCCTGCTCGAGGACTTCGGCCACCGCGGCGTCGACGAGTGGGAGATCAGCGCAGAGACCTGGTTCATCAACCCGACGCTCGCCCTGCAGATGATCGAGCGCGTCCGCCGCCAGGACGACAGTCAGTCCCCGTCACTTCGCCTCGTCGGGCCCATCGCCCAGCGCGAGGCAGCGGTTGCTGAGCTGACGGCTGCCGTTGCTGGCGACGAGGCGACGGCCGGCATGCTTGCGGCCGGGATCGCGGCCGGCCAGGCGTCCTTCCGTCAGCGTGAGGGTGGCAAGAACGCGAGCGTCATGCTGATTCAGGAGCCCAAGCTCGCCTTCCGTGAGCTTGGTCGCCGGATGGTGGAGCGCGGCGTCATCGAGAGCCAGCTGGACATCTTCCAGCTGCTCGACAGCGAGCTCGACGAGTTCCTGGTGAGTCCGGCCGGGTGGAAGCAGGCCCTGGCTCAGCGCAGCCGCGACTGGGCCGAACTGTGCGAGCTCGACCCGCCGTACGTTGTCATGCACGGCGAGGCGATCCCGCCGATCAGCACCTGGCCCAGGCGCGAGCGCCGGATCGCGGGAGATGCTGTGGCGGCCGGTACGGAGCTCAAGGGGGTGGCCGGTTCGCCGGGCACGATCACCGCGCGAACCCGGGTCATCGCCGACATGTCGCAGGCCGACGATCTGCAACCGGGAGAGATCCTCGTCTGCACGACGACCGATCCCTCCTGGGTGCCGCTGTTCATGATCGCCAGCGCGGTGATCTGCGAGATCGGCGCGCCCGGCAGCCATTCGGTCATCGTCAGCCGCGAACTCGGCGTGCCGTGCGTGGTGTCGCTGTCGGGAGCCGGACACAAGCTGCCGTCGGGGACCCTCGTCGAGCTGGACGGCTCGACGGGTGTGGTCAAGGTCGTCGAGACCGCGTGACGGTCAAGCCGCCACCGACCCCACCGGAGCCGCCCTTCTCGGTGCGTGAGCCCTTCCTCCTGCTGGAGGAGGGCGTCACGCGCATCACGTTGGTGCGGCACGCCCAGCAGGACTATCCGGTCTCCGATGCGTTCGTCGCGGACGAGTGGGAGGACCCGCACCTCTCGGGTCTGGGCCGCACGCAGGCGATGGCTCTGGCGGCGGTCCTGGGCGAGGAGGACGTCGATGTCATCGCCTGCAGCACGATGCTTCGGGCGATGCAGACGGCTCAGATCGTGGCGTCGCCGCATGGCATCGAGCCGATCGTTCGTGCCGAGCTGGCGGAGATTGACTCGTATCGAGACATCCCGGACGGCGTGGATCCGCAGACGCTGGTCGAGCCGGCCGAGTGGAAGCGCCGTGAGGATCTGTTCCGTCGCGAGGTCAGGTGGGATCACATGTTCTTCTCGGAGGGTTCGGCCGAGTTCCGGCTGCGCGTTCTGACGGCGATCGACCGACTGCTCGACGAGCATCAGGGCCAGCACATCGTGCTGGTCAGTCATGGGGGCGTCATCAACGCCTTCCTCGGCTCGATTCTCGGCGTGCAGGAGGACATGTTCTTCCTGCCGAACCACTGCTCGATCAGCACGGTCGCGGTCAAGGGCGACGTCCGTCGGGTGCGTTCGATCAACGAGCACCAGCACCTTCACACCGGGATCCTGACCAACTAGCCGTGCCCGCTGCACCCGTTTGTCCCGGATTCCGGGAGAAATCGGTGATCCGGCCTTTCCGCAGCAGGTTCTTCACCTGTTTCTCCCAGACGGACGGATTCTCACCGACTAAAGTCATCTAGATGACTGACCGGCTCCGGCGGTCGCTGACGACGAGGACACCATGACCGACACCGTTCCCCAGTACCTACCGGGCACGCATACGGCGATGAGCCGCGACGAGGCGCTGGCGATCCTCGACCGACTGGTGTCGCACCTGCGCAACGAGACCACCGACATGTCGCCCGAGCAGATGCAGATCCCCATCTCCGACTACCTCGACGAGGACTTGTGGGAGAGGGAGGTCAAGGAGATCTTCCATCAGATCCCCCTGCCGGTGTGCACGTCGGCCGAGCTT
>JAPLBU010000328.1:3917-7241 GCA_026392575.1 Actinomycetota bacterium
GCTGGGGTGGGCGACTACAAGGCCATGCGTGTCGTCGGCCGCGAGATCATCCTCGTCCGCGGCAAGGACGGGCAGATGAACGCCATGCTGAATGTGTGCCGCCACCGCGCCATGAAGCTGCTGCCCGACGGATGCGGCAATGCGCGTCGGTTCAGTTGCTCGTACCACGCGTGGACATACGACACCGATGGTCACCTCACGGGTGTTCCTGGCGAGGACACCTTCGGTCCGGTCGACCGCGACGACTACAGCCTCGTCCGGCTGCCCTGCGAGGAGCGGGCTGGCATCATCTTCGTGGGCCTCACGGCGGGTCGACCGTTGGAACTCGACACCTGGCTCGGCGATGCCCTGCCGTATCTGGAGGCTCTCGAGCTGGACAAGTGCACGCACTTCATGACGAAGGAGCTCGCCGGCCCCAACTGGAAGGTCACCCTCGACGGCTACCTTGAGGGCTACCACTTCGGTGCGCTGCACCCCAACACTGTCGCGCTCACCAACCACACGAACCGGATGACCCATGACCGGTTCGGCCCGCATGTGCGCAACGTCTTTGCGCTCAAGAGCCTCGACGCCATGATGGACAAGCCACGTGATGAGTGGGATCCGGCCGCAGCAATGGGCCTCGTCTACTGGATCTTCCCGGGCATGTCGATCGCAGGAGGCTGGCGCGAGCGCACGGTCATCTCGATCATCCTGCCCGGCGATTCATGGGGGGAGTCGATGACGTGGCAGGCGACCCTGCTGCGCACCCCGCCGACAACCCCCGAGGAGATCGCCGAGGCGGAGAAGACCGCTGAGTGGTTCTTCGCAGCCTTCCGGGACGAGGACTACACCGCCCAGACCGATGTCCAGAACGGCCTGCCGTCCCTGGCGGACAAGCACATGATCATCGGCCGGAACGAGATCGCCGTCCAGCACGCCCACGAGAGCGTCCGCCGACTGCTGGCGGGGGAGTCAGTTCTTGATCCCCGCTAGCGGGCAGATCGGGGTTTATGGGGGTCTCCTCCACTAACTGGGTGGCCGCCGACGGCAGGGGGTGGCACACTTCCACCGTCACACACCCCTGAAATGAATGGACGCCCACATGTCTGAGAAGGCCTGGCTCACCGACACTGACCCCAGCACGCGGTTCCCTGTCTTCACCCGGCTGAACGCGGCCGATGTGATGGCCGACCCGATCACGCCCCTGGGTGCGACGATGTGCTGGATCCCGAACGTGCTCCCGGGCTGGGCGTCCGGCTACGTCGAGGACGTCTGCTTCACGGCCGACGAGCTTGCCGAGCCATCCTCGGTCGCGGGCTTCTTCTACGGCTACCTCTACGTCAACCAGAGTTCCGTTCGCGTACTGGGCATCCGCAAGGGCATGACGGCCGACATCATCGACACGATCTTCTTCAACTCCCCGGGTGCACCCGTGCACGTCTCGACGCCCTCCGACCAGAACGAGGCGCTGTCAGCTGCCGCTCCGGCCCGTGCGGGCTGGGTTCTGACGACCTCGAAGTTCGAGGGGGCCGACGAGGATGCTGCGATCGCAGACCGGCTTCGCAACGAGCGCCCGAATCTCCGCGCGATGAGCAACCGCGGGCTGGTGGCCCGGGCCCGCTCGGTGATGCCCTTCGAGCGCCTCGCGTGGCGCAGTGAGCAGATCGGCTCGTCCAACGCGGCTGTCGGTCCGGCCGTCGCTGGGTCGATGCTCGGCGCGGACAAGGCGCACCTGCTCGTGACCATCCTCGGCTATGCGGGTGAGGTGGAGTCCGCGGCGCCGACATACGCACTCTGGTCACTCTCGCGCACGGCACGCAACAGTGCGGAGATCTCGGCGCTGTTCGACAGCGGCGTGGACAAGGTAGTCGCGCAATTGCCGACGGCAACGGGCGGCTTCTGGAGCGACTTCGCCGCGTTCATCGGCGAGTTCGGCTACCGCGGCCCCTCCGAATGGGACCTGGGTACCGAGTCATGGGAGTCCAAGCCGTCGCTTGCTCTCGCCCTGATCGACAGGATGCGTCTGCTCGGTGACGACGAGTCGCCGTCGGCGAACCAGGCCGCGCATGCCGCTGCCACCGACAAGGCGATGCTCGAGGCTACGGAGGGAATGGATGCTGCGACCGAGGCAGCCTTCCGAGGCGCCGTTGGCTCCGCCCGTCGCTTCGCCGGCTGGCGCGAGAGCGGCAAGTCCAGCTGCATCAAGATCATGAACGAGGCACGCATGGCGCTGATCGAGCTGGGCGAGCGCCTTGCCGCGGCGGGCGTCATCGACCACTCGCGTCAGATCTTCATCGCGCTCGACACCGAGCTCGACGGCTTGGCGCTGGGTGCAACGCATCTGCGTGAGGCGCTGCGCCAGCGCGAGACCGACTGGAACGCCCTCAAGGACCTCGAGGTGCCGACCTTCCTCGACGGCAGCAAGTCGATTCCGCCGATCTCGAGCCTGCCCCGCAAGGGCGACAACGCCGTTGCACGCGCCACGGTTGGTTCGGTGCTCAACGGCGCTGCTGCGTCGCAGGGCATCGTCGAGGGCCGCGCGCGTGTAGTGCTCGGTACCGATGCGATCGGAGACTTCCAGCCGGGCGAGATCCTCGTCGCCCCGCAGACGGATCCTTCGTGGACACCGCTGTTCATGGTGGCGTCGGCCGTCATCGTCAACACCGGCTCGATGGGCTCGCACGCGATGATCGTCGCCCGTGAGCTCGGCATCCCCTGCGTGGCCGGCCTGCCGGGCGCGACTCAGATGTTCAAGTCCGGCGACCTGCTTCGTGTCGACGGCGCCAAGGGCACCATCGAAGTCATCGAGACCGTGTAACCCCTTCGTCGAGTGGAGAGTTGTTGCGAGCTTTCGGACCTATTTGTCCGATCTGAGCAGCAACAACTCTCCACTCAACGGGGTGTCGGTGGGGTGGGTCAGATCAGCTGGGCCAGTTCGAAGGCCTGCTTGGTCGCGTAGGTCATCCGCCGCGGTGCGAATGCATCGCCCAGCAGGTGCGTGTCGGGATGGTGGGAGGACACCGCGCGGTAGAGCGCGTCGTTGCCGATCCCGCCTGCGACGAGCACCACGGAGTCGATCCCGTCGACGGTGAAGCGGCGGCGACTGTAGGCGTGTGCGAACTCCACCTCGTTCGGTCGGATCTCGGTGGCGACTGCCATCTGCAGGATCTCGACCCCTGCTTCGTCGAGGCTCTCGAACATGGCGCCTGCGGAGTACTTGCCGACCAGTGGGGATGGTCCGGGAGTCTCGAACGCGAGGACGACCTCGTGGCCCAGGTGCGCGATGTGGTCGGAGACAGTAAGCGGCGCCGGTCCGTCATCGACGGCGATGACGAGCACGCG
>JAPLBU010000328.1:7290-12386 GCA_026392575.1 Actinomycetota bacterium
CACGCGTCGGCCGAGCGGTCGGGGGGTCCCGAGGATCACGGCGCCGGCTCCTGTCACGTGTGGCAGGTACTCCCCGGGGATGCCGGGGCGCCGTCCACGCGCGCCGGTGGCGAAGGCGACGACGTCGAACGCGCCGTCGAGCACCGCACGGACCTCGGCCCGACGGCCAAGGTAGGTATCGACACCGAGGCGAGGCAGGCGTGCTGAGGACCAGTCAATCCAGTCGCGGTACGGGGCGTTGGCACGGAGTTGTGCGGCAACGGCGAAACGGCCACCCAGCTCGCCCTTCGCCTCCCACAGCTGCACATCATGGCCCCGCTCAGCTGCATTGGCCGCCAGCTCCATTCCGGCCGGACCACCTCCGACGACGAGCAGCCGCTTGCGCCTCTCGGCCGCGCGCACCGGCGGCAGCGACTCTCGCCCGGCCTGCGGGTTGACGCCGCAGCCGAAGGACAGACCCTCGAGGGTGTAGCGGTGGATGCAGTCATTGAGCGCGATGCAGGGCCGGACCTCGTCCGCACGGCCATCGCGTGCCTTCCGCAGCCACTCCTTGTCGGCAATGAGAGCACGGACCATCCCGACCATGTCTGCCTGTCCGCTGGCGATGACGGCCTCGGCTGTCTCCGGGTGCACGACGCGGCCGGCGTAGAGCACAGGCAGGTTCGTCGACGCCTTCGCCTCGCCGCACATCTGCGCCCAAGCAGCTTCGGGGTACATGCCGTGCTGCAGATAGCTGATGGCTCCCCAGTTGCCGCCCATGTCGAGGTTGACGTAGTCGATTGTCCCGTCGGCCTCAAACGACTGGATGAGGCGGACGCACTCATCGAGTTCGTAGCCGCCGTCCATGTCCTGGTCGAGAGCCAGGCGAAGGCCGAACGTGATCGGGCGCTTGACGCGAGCGCGGACTCCGTCGGTGATCTCGCGCAGGAATCGACGGCGGTTCTCGTAGGAGCCGCCGTACTCATCGGTGCGGGTGTTGGTGAGCGGAGAAAGGAACCATTCGATGATGTCGTCATGGTTGGCGTGCAGCTCAAGGGAGTCGAGTCCGGTCTCGGCTGCGATGACGGCCGACTCGATGTACTCGTTGATCACCCAGCGGACTTCGGCGTTGCTCATCACATGGACGCCGCGGTGGTCGAGGAAGCCGGAGAATGTCGACGACGGCGCGCTCGGCATGCCGCCCTGCTGCAACAGCTGGATCCCCAGGTAAGCGCCCTTGGCGTGCACCCGCTCGACGAATGTCGACATGCGGTCGTGGAAGGCGGGATGCCGGAAGTTGCCGTCCTGCTTGCCCATCGCGCCGATCCCGGTGGCCTCGAAGCCAGGAATCTGGATGTGCCGCACATGGCACGGGGGCCCGCCGATCCACTGGAAGCCGTCGTCGACGCGCGACAGCCAGTAGTCCATGAGCGCCTCGAACCGGGCTTCGTCGCCTGAAAGCGAGCCGGCTCCGCCACCATGCGTCGGCACGAACAGTCGGTGCGACAGGTTCATCGTGCCGATGGTGATCGGCTCAAGGGCACGGGTCACTATGGCACGCGGTTACCGCACAGAAACCAAAGAAACTGCCTATTCATCTAGATGAATAGGCAGTTTCTTTGGTGACGGTCTTACGGGACGATGACCGCGCGGCCCTTCAGCTTCCCGGCTTCCATGGCTGCGTAAGCCTCGAGTGCCTGATCGAGGGAGTACGTGGAGTACTCGGGGGTGATCAGGCCCTTGGCCGCCAGGGCGAGGACCTCGCCGAGCTCGCTGCGGGTGCCCCAGTAGATGGACCGCACATTGCACTCGTAGGGCGGGGAGAACAGGCTCATCGGGAACGAGCCGCCGCCGACACCGACGATGGTCATGTCGCCCTGGACCTTCGCGGAGGCGGCTGCCATCGCGAGAGTCGAATCGATGCCGACGAAGTCGATGACCACGTCGGCTCCGCGGCCACCCGTGGCGTCCTTCACCTGCGCCACCGCGTCCTCGGCATCACTTCGGATAGTGAGGTCCGCACCGCAGGCGGTCGCCAGCGCCAGGGCCTCGTCCTTCAGGTCCATGGCAATGATGTTCGCGCCCGTCAAGGCCCGGATGAACTGCACGCCCATGTGACCCAGGCCGCCGACGCCGATGCACAGTGCGGTGCTGCCGGGCATGAGCTTCGGAAGGGACATCTTCACGGCGTGGTAAGGAGTCAGCCCGGCGTCCGTGAGGGGAGCGGCCGCGACCGGATCGAGGGCGTCAGGGATGGGGACCAGGAACCGCGCATCGGGGACGAGCATGAATTCGGCCTGGCCGCCGTCGACGCCCAGGCCGCCGCCGAAGGCGGACCCATACGAGTCGGTGGGGGCGTGGCAGTACGTGTCCTGACCGCGATCACAGGCCTGGCAGTGGCCGCAGCCCCACGGGCCGAACACGGCCACTGGCTGCCCGATCGACAGCCCCTCGACGCCGGCGCCCACCTGGTGGACCCAGCCGGAGTTCTCGTGGCCGAGGGTGAAGGGCGGACCCCAGGGGAACATGCCGTCGCCGAAGTCGTGGAGCAGGTGGAGGTCGCTATGGCACAGGCCCGCGCCTGCGACCTTGAGGACGACCTGCCCTGGGCCGGCCGTCGGCACGTCGACTTCCACGAGAGCGGGGTCGGAGTGCCAGGCGACGAGTTGTACTGCCTTCATGTCGAATCCTCAGTGGTCGGGCGCGAGCGCGGATGGGCGAGGTGAGGGGATGTCCCGGGATGCTAGCCGCGGCAGGCCCCCCGGGGTACGGGTTTCTTTAGGCTTCCTCTATAAATACAACTCGACGTCTGCGATAGTAGGACTTCCTACGGCCCCGGGGTGCGGAGGAACGAATGACTGACGTGGTCCTTGCGAACGATGAGCGCGATGCTCTCGTGACCATGGTGGTTCGTGGCATGGCCCGTGGCGAGGCCAGCGCCCAGCAGCAGGCCCTCGCGGACTCGGGACTGATCCTCATCAAGGGCCCCATCATGATGCCGACCCCGGCCGGCACGGCGTTGGTCGCTGAGCAGTTGCGGCTGCCCGATGATGCCCCGGAGCGCGAGCGGATCATGGCGACGTTCCACCGCTTCCTCCCGGTGAACCGCCAGCTTCGCGACCTGTGCACCGCGTGGCAGGTGCGCCCGGATGGCAGCGTCAACGATCACGCGGACGAGAACTACGACGCGGACATCCGCGACCGCCTCGATGACATCGACGACTCCGTCGCGCCGTTGCTCAAGCGCTTCGCTGAGGACATCCCCCGGATGGCGGGCTACCGCAACCAGCTCACGGAGTCCCTTGCCAAGCTCGACGAGGGCGATGATTCGTGGCTGGCCTCGCCCCTCAAGGATTCGTACCACACTGTGTGGATGCACATCCATCAGGAACTCCTCCTCACGATCGGCCTGTCCCGCAAGGAGGATGAGGAGCTGGAGGAGCGTCTCGTCTCCGGTGCGGGCGCGTGACACCAGCGTCGTGGACCCAGCCGGTCGATGACGTCGGCCTCGTCCCGTTCGGCAGTGGTCTGGAGCGCGGCCTCGACGAGCGTTCGCTCTGCACGCGCGGCATCCAGCTGGAGATCCTTGCGGGCGTTGGCCTGCCGGTGGGCGCAGGCCTGACCATCCCCGTGCCCAACGTGCCGGGCTTCACGTCGCCCGACCGTGCGAAGGCCGCCATGAACCTGCTGGAGAGCATCTCCGGCCGGCAGATCAGCGCGACGACCGAATCCGGCGGCCTCGTGCTTCTGCGCCTGAGTGCGAGTGCACCCGTCGAGGCAGCCGGCCTGCCGCCCGACCTTGTCTGCCTAGGCCTGCGGCGCAGCATCATCCCCGACGGGCTTGGGGCAAAGGCCCGGAGCGACCTGGGCAGCGCCTGGTGGAAGACCGCCGTGTTCATTGCCGAGCATGCCCTTGGCGTCCCCGGCGAGGATCTTGGCACCCTGGACTTCGACTACCCCGACGTGATCGAGCGCGTCGAACCGTTCAAGCGTTTGTGCGAGGAGAAGGGCTCGTCGCCGTTCCCCAGCAAGCGATCCGAGCAGGTGGCGGCCGGGGCACAGGCCATGATCGAGCGCTGGAATTCGCCGCGCGCTGCCCGGGCACGCAAGAAGCAGAACCTGCCACCCGACCTTCCGCTGGCCCTTCACCTTGAGACCGTCGTCGTCACCGAGCACGACGACGAGGGCCACGGCTTCGCTGTGTCGCGCGACATGGGATCGGGCCATTTCGCGCCCAATGGCGCCTTCCATCACGGATTCCGCTGGAGCGGTGAGCGTCAGCCCACGGGACATCCACTGAGCGATCTCCCCGATGGCGTCGAGATGCTCACCGGAGTCCTCGCCGAGCTCGAGGGTCGCCTGCGAAGCGCCGTCATCGTCGACTTCGAGTACGGCCCGGACGGTCTGGCCCTCGTGGGACTTGAGCAGATGCGGCGGCCCAACGCCCGTGTCGCCACCAGCCTGGCAGTCGACCTCGCCATCCGCGGCATCACAGACGAGGTCGAGGCGGTCCGCAGCACGTCGCCTGTGCATGTCCTTGAACTCCTCCACCCGCAGCCCAGGCTGACGGGCGACGAGATCCCGTTCGTCTCAGGCCTAGGCGCATCACCGGGAGCAGCCGTCGGCCGGATCGCGCTCGACAGCGAGACCGCCGTGGAGTACATGGAGGCCGGCGAGTCCGCCCTCCTCGTGATGAGCGAGACGACGCCGGGCGATCTGCCCGGGATGATGGCCGCAGCCGGCATCCTTACCCTCAACGGCGGCTCGGCCTCGCATGCAGCGGTTGTTGCGCGCGGGATGGGCCGGCCGGCCGTCTGCGGTGCCAGCGGCATGCGCATCGACCGCGAGGCCGGAACCGTCACGGCGGGGGAGCACGTACTGTCGGCCGGCGACATCCTGTCGATCGACGGGGCCACCGGCGTCGCCTACGTCGGCGAGCTGTCCATCGAGCGTCCAGGCCCGTCGCCGAGCCTGACCACCTTGCTTGGGTGGGCTGACGACTCCCGTCGACTGGGTGTGCGGGCCAACGCGGACACCGGCGTAGATGCGACCACCGCGATCGACAACGGTGCGGAGGGAATTGGGCTCTGTCGCACCGAGCACCAGTTCCTCGGCGA
>JAPLBU010000241.1:0-469 GCA_026392575.1 Actinomycetota bacterium
GCGGACGATCGGCTGGGTCCGCCGGCACTACGTGTGGGTGATGCGCATCGGGGGCGGCATGCTGGTCGTCGTGGGCATCCTGCTGGTCACCGGACTGTGGACCGACTTCACCATCTGGCTGCGCGTCCAGGCGCCCGGATTCGAGACCGCGATATGACCCTGACCCCGGACCCTGCTGCAGTCAGCCCTGAGGCGGGTCTTCCCGACGAGCCGCCGCTTCCGCCACTCGGCTCGATCGGACTGCTGCGCTGGATGTGGCGGCAACTGACCAGCATGCGCACTGCGCTGGTCCTGTTGTTCCTCCTCGCGATTGCCAGCATCCCGGGATCTGTGCTGCCTCAGCGCGGTACCAATCCACTGCGTGTCGACCAGTGGCTGGAGAGGAACCCGGGGATCGGCCCGATCCTCGATCGGGCGGGCTTCTTCGATGTCTACGCTTCCCCGTGGTTCGCGGCGGTCTACCTGCTCC
>JAPLBU010000241.1:479-4607 GCA_026392575.1 Actinomycetota bacterium
GTTCATCTCGCTGATCGGCTGCGTGCTGCCGCAGATCCGCCAGCATGCGAAGGCGATGATGGCACCGCCACCGGCGGCGCCCCGCAGGCTGACTCGGCTGCCGGTGTCACGCGAGTTCACGAGTTCGGACAATGGCGAGGCGCTGCTGGCGTCTGCGCACGACTACCTGCGCGGCCGCCATTGGCGGGTGCGCACGGGTGCGTCGGATGCTGACGGCAGCACCTGGGTTGCCGCCGAGAAGGGCTACCTGCGCGAGACCGGGAACCTCGTCTTCCATGTGGCCCTTCTCCTCGTGCTGCTCGCGGTCGGCGTCGGTGGGGTCCTCGGGTGGAAGGGCAATGTCATCGTGCGCGAGGGCAGTGGCTTCTCGAACACGCTGACGCAGTACGACGCGTGGGGCGGTGGTCGGTTCGTCAACCCCAATGGCCTGGCGCCGTTCTCCTTCACCCTCGACAAGTTCACGGTCGACTTCGAGCGCAGCGACGCGCAGCGCGGCGCCCCCCGATTGTTCGAGGCGGATGTCACGTACCGCTCGGCGCCCGATGCCGCGCCCGCGACCAGGATGATCGAGGTCAACGAACCGCTCGATGTCGCCGGAGCGAAGGTGTTCCTCGTCGGCCACGGCTACGCACCGCGCTTCATCGTGCGTGACTCGACGGGTTCCGTCGTCTTCGACGACGCCGTCGTGTTCCTGCCGCAGGACGGCAACTTCACGTCCACCGGAGTCATCAAGGTCCCGGACGCCTCTCCGTCGCTCGGCTTCAATGGGTTGTTCCTCCCGACGGCGGCACGGGCCGGATCCGGTATGGGCATCTCGACCTTCCCGGCTCCCGACAACCCCGAGGTCCTGCTGGCCGCCTTCCGCGGCGACATGGGGCTGGACAGCGGTGTCCCGCAGAGCGTCTACACGCTGGACACCTCGAAGATGGTCAAGATCGGCCTGGAGCCGCTGGTGCCCGGTGGCACGTGGACGCTCCCGAACAACTCCGGCAGCATCGAGTTCACAGGGTACGAGCGCTGGGCCTCGTTCCAGATCGCGCACGACCCGGGCAAGGAGCTCGCACTCCTATCGGCGATGGCAGCGATCGTCGGCCTGATGCTTTCGCTGTTCGTCCGTCGGCGTCGACTCTGGGTCAAGGTGGTCCCAGCCGCCGGGGGAGGTACTCTCGTGCAGGTCGCTGGGCTGGCCAAGACGGACTCGGCCGACCTGCCTGCCGACGTACAGGCCCTCGCAACCGCGCTGGGCGACGATGTCGACGACCTGAGGAGTGCGCCGTGACCAGCGTCCAACTCGCACAGGCGAGCAATGCGGCGGTCTATGCGTCGATGCTCACCCTGACGCTCGCGATGATCTGCTTCGCAGTGTCCTTCGCCGCCGGTCGCCGGCGCCCCGCAGCCGTTGCAGTCAGCGTCGAGGCCGTCGAGAGCCTGGGCAGCACCGCCGTCATCACGCGGACGACCGAGGCGGCGGACCGCAGCGGCGACCCGGGCCGTCGCGCCGCGAATATCGGGATGTCGCTGACCTGGCTGGCGTTCCTCACCCTGCTGGTCGGTGTCGTCCTTCGCGGCGTATGGGCCGGCCGCGTGCCGTGGGGAAACATGTACGAGTTCTCCATCACTGCCGCCCTCGGGATCCTGGGTGTCTTTCTGGTGATGTCGATCCGACGTGACCTTCGCTGGCTCGGTCTGTTCGTCGTGATCCCCGCCCTTCTCACCCTCGGGCTCGCGGTCACCGTCCTGTACACCGAGGCGGCGCAGCTCGTGCCCGCCCTGAAGTCGTACTGGCTGGTCATCCACGTCTCTGCTGCCATCATCTGCGCCGGTGCCTTCACGTTCGCGGCCGCGACGGCGGGTCTTTCGCTGGTGCGCAGTCGCCTCGAGCGCAAGGCCGGTACGCCGGAGATCGGCGGCTGGGCCTCGCGGATGCCCACGAGCGAGCGGCTCCAGAGCCTCACCAACCGGGTCATCGCGTTTGCGTTCCCGCTGTGGACCTTCGCCGTCGTGGCCGGTGCCATCTGGGCCGAGAACGCCTGGGGACGCTACTGGGGCTGGGACCCCAAGGAGACATGGGCGTTCATCACGTGGGTCATCTTCGCTGCCTACTTGCACGCTCGCTCGACTGCTGGCTGGCGTGGCAACCGGTCGTCCTGGATCGTCATCGTCGGCTGGCTGGCATTCCTGATCAACTACTTCGGCGTGAACATCTTCGTCAACAGCCTGCATTCTTACTCGGGCATGTAGCTGGCCGCTGTCTCAGTCGGTCGGCTGCTCGCCGCGACGCCGCTGTTCCATTCGCTTGACCCAGGCATCGTCACCGAGTTGCTTGAGGAACGAGGGATCGTCGTCGGGCGCTAGTGGCCCGCGTCGCCGTCCGAACCGGGCCCCGGGGGACGGCCACATCCGGCCGAGTGCAAGCCACAGCACGCCGCCGAGGAGCGGGAGGAGCACGACGACGAGCAGCCACACGAACCTGGGCAGGGACCGCGTCTGCCCGCTGGGGGTGCGCAGGACATCGATGATGAAGTAGATGTACACGGCGACGCCGAGAAGCACACCGACGACCCTCAGCATGGCTCCCCTCCCTGTCGAGTCACTTTGTCTAGCCTATGTCACCGCCCCGGACCCGGATTTCGGGTCGTCGTGCTCCACGGCGTAGCGTGACGGCGTGGAACCCGCCCGCTCGTCGAAGACCCTGGCTGTCGTCGTCTACACGGTGCTGCGCATTGCGCTGTTCGTCGCGGTCTGGCTGGTGCTCGAACTGCTCACGCCGGTCCACGGGCTATGGGCCATCGTCGCGGCCATCCTGATGTCGGGAGCGATCAGCATCGTCGTGCTCGACCGGCCCCGCGGAAAGGTCGGCGTCGCCGCGGCCGGCTTCTTCGGCCGGATCAACGCCCGCATTGACGCGTCGGCGCGGGCCGAGGATGTCGACGATGCCGAGGATGAGCCCACCCCTCGGTCTTGAGGTTGGTGGCGGTTTCCGGCACCCGAAACGCCCGCAACCTCAAGACGGACGGGGGTGGGGCGTGACGGCATCAGGCGAGGGCGAGGGCCAGGCCGAGGGCCAGCCCGTAGAACAGCAGTAGCACGCCCGTCAGTTTGAGGGCCGGGATCAGCGCCGGGCCCAGAGCGCCACCGAGCACGATTCGAACAGGCCGAATCGCCAGCACGCCGGTGAGGGAAGCGACCACCACCCACGGTGAGGTGAGCAGGCCGACGCCGATCGGTATCAGGATCGCGAGGACGACGATCGTCGCGTACAGGTGCCTCGTCCGTGCGTCTCCGAGTCGCACGGCAAGAGTGATCTTGCCGGCCACCGTGTCGCCGGCGATGTCGCGGAGGTTGTTGGTGACGAGGATCGCGCAGGCGAGCAGGCCGACACCGACGGACGCGACCACATCGGGAGCCGTGATCGTCAATGTCTGCACGTATGCCGTGCCGATGACGGGTACGAGTCCGAAGAAGATGAAGACGAAGATCTCGCCCAGTCCGGCATACCCGTAAGGGCGTGGGCCGCCCGTGTACAGCCACGCGGCCGCAATGCTGGCGGCGCCGACGAGCAGCAGCCACCACTGTCCCGTCAGCGCGACGAGGAGCAGACCGGCAATGGCACCGATGGCGAAGCAGCCGAATGCTGCGGCCTTGACCCGCGATGCCGCTGCGAGCCCCTGGCCGACCAGACGCACGGGTCCGACTCGGGCGGCGTCGGTGCCCTTGATGCCGTCGCTGTAGTCGTTGGCGAAGTTCACGCCGACCTGCAGGGCCACGGCCACGAGGAGGGCGAGAAGGACGCGCGGCAGGTCGAACGCGGCGGCCCAGGCCCCGAGCCCGGCGCCAACGGCGACGGGGGCAATGGCTGCCGGCAGAGTTCGCGGTCGCGCACCCTCTAGCCATTCGTGTGCGGTTGCCACGTCAGCCGTCTCCCTCAGGTCTCGCGGCCCACTCCTGCAGCAGCCGGCGGTCAACTTTGCCATTGGGCAGGTGCGGGAGGCGTTCCACATGGTGCACGACGGGCCGCGCATGCGCTCCGAGTTGGCGGACCACCTCCGCTTCGATGTGGGCGGCGATGGCGGGTGCCGTGCCGCGGACCTCGATGAAGGCGTGAAGCGAGGGCTCGCCCTCGGGCCG
>JAPLBU010000119.1:0-25774 GCA_026392575.1 Actinomycetota bacterium
GGGCGACCGCGACCACGTCACGGCGAAACTCCAACGGGAACGCTTTCGGCATGGCCGACATCCTTCCAGCGAGGACGAAATCCTCACAGGCTAGGAGTCAACCGAAGTCTGGGCAGACCCTGGCGATCCTCAACGACTTCGAGCCGAATGTCGTGATCTCCGATCTCGACCTGGGGCCTGGTCCGTCAGGTGCTGATCTCCTGAACAAGATCCATGAGGAGCGGCCCTGGGTCGGGCTCGTTGTCCTCTCCTCACATTCCGCCGCCGCACTCGCGGTGGGCGCCGGTGCCCAGATCCCGGAGAACACGGCCTACCTCGTGAAGGGGTGCCTGTCGTCGATCGCTGACATCAACGTGGCTATCGAAGCTGCGATCAGCCATGCGCATATTGTCGACAAGGGCCACCTGACTTCTGCTGAGCCACTGATCGAACTCAGCCAGGCGCAGGCGGAGATCCTGCACCTGATGGCCGAGGGCTACTCCAATGCGGGCATCGCGGAGAAGCGCGGGACCTCGATGCGGGCTGAGGAGAGCCTCGTCCAGCGGACGATGCAGGCTATGGGGATCGAGGCGGACACTCAGCTCAACTCCCGTGTCCGGGCCGTGCGCATGTGGCAGCAGGGTCGTGTCGTCATTCGCTGACGTCAGGCCAGATGCACGCGCAGAATCGTGCAATTCCGGGCTTCGTCACGCGCGAGTGCCCAGTGGCCGCCGGAGGTCTCGGTGAGGAGCATCGAGCCCAGGCCTTGTCTGGATCCCTGTGGCCCGATTCCGTCGTCGCTGATGACGAGGTCGTGACCACCCTCGGTAGAGGGCCCATAGGTCACCGAAATGCTCCGGGCACGACCGTGTCGGTAGGCATTGGAGATGCCCTCCTCGAGCACCTCCCCGACAGCTTCTATGGACACGGAGGCAGGCGGGGTCAGCGGGTCAGGGAGGTTGAGGGTGACCCGGACCAGTCCGGCCCAGAGGCCCGTCCGGAATTCCAGTTCCTCCATCAGGGTGCGAACAGTGACCTGCGGGGCCATGTCGATGTCACCGATCACCTTTGCGGCGATTCGCAGTGCCTCCGTCTGCTCGGCCGGATCCCCTGAGGCCTGGGCTGCCTCGAGCACCAAGGCGGCGGCGAGGAACCGTGACTGCACCTGACCGTGCAGGTAGGTCGCCCATCTACGTGACTCGCGAAGTATCTCGGCATTGACGTACTGCTGGTGGACCAGTTCTGTGTCGACCTGGTGCTGGAAGACCTCGAAGGACTCCTCGCGCGAATACGAGGCCGCGCGTGCCGTGATGATGACCGCCTGGCAGAACAGCATGCCGAGAGCCGAGACGACCAGACCACTGGTGGGGACCTCGGATCGCGAGTATCCCAGGACGAGCGAGTAGATGCTCGGCGCCACCGCCCCCAGCAGCCAGGGCAGGGATGTCGAGATGATTACGGTCGCTATCACTGTGAAGGCGTGATTGCATGTGGTCACCCTCAGCAGGGTGGCACCGACAGACTGGACGAAGAACAGGGCAGCGAGCAGCAGGAGCGCTCGGGTGAGCCCGACCTCGATGCCGCCGTTTCGGATCGCGACAGGCGCGATGAAGGTCGCTGCCATGAACGTCACGAGTGCGGGCTGGAACGGGCGACGGTCGAGGTTCGCGAACATCAGGCGTGGCCAGCTTGAGTTCGACGCCCGGGCAGACCCCTCGATGTGGCTGTCGTCCGGGGCACCCCAGAGCTCGGTGGCCAGCGGCCTGATGTCCGAGGCTGCCACGTCCCGAAGGAGCTTCTGGATCGTCTCGGTCGGGTGCACCTGGCTCACGGCCGTGTCGAAGCGGCCCCGGGCGATGCCGATGGTGGCCTGCACTTCGCTTGCCAGCGCCGACTGCACGGCGTCGCGCGTGACCTGTGCGAGGTCGCTCTGGGCAAGCCGGGTCCGCTCGACCGTCGGGGCCTCGCGAATCGAGCGGTCGCGCAAATCGCGCCCCCAGACGATGGCGCTCAGGACCACGGCCTCAATGGGGAGCCATAGGAGGGTGATGAAGAACCCTGAGACGGCCCGCGAAAGCGGACCGAACAGGTCATCAACCGTGGTGATGCTCAGCATCTGTGCGATGGCTAGCCCCTGGATCACACCACCCAGTCCACTGATCGGCAGCAGCACCCACCATGGCCGCAAGGGAATACCGAATCCGCGAATGATGCCTTTGACCAGTAGAAACGTCAGGAAGAGCGCGACGAAACTGATGAACTCGATGCCGACCCAGATCCAGAGGTCGCCTGGGGCAACCATGGATGAGGACTCGATGCCGAGGGCGGGACCGAATTGAAGAGCGGCGAGGAGCGGGAAGAGCTTCAGGGAGAGCGCGCTGGGGCCGCAGAGGGCCGCCCGGACCTGTTTCGAGCCGAAATGCGCTGAGCCCGCCCGGGAGCCACACGCGGAGACATCCGCTGGCACGGGCATGGTCACGTGGGTGATTCTGCACTCTCGGCGGCCGGACTATCCGATCGGACTCCGTGGTGGATTCCCGAACCACCGTCAGGACACCCGCGTGAATACCGTCACTGCACCCCTGGGTCCGATGGACGGGCGGGATGAGCCGCCCTTGACTGCGTCCATCAGTAGCGCGCTTCTTGCGCCGACTCGTCAGGTGTCACCGAAGGGTGTGGGCATGTCGAACGACATGGAGAGCGACGGAATGCTGGAGATTGAATCCACAGGCGAGGCTAGTGCGGCCGCGCCCGCACCCGAGGTGGAGCGCACACCGCCGCCGCGGGGCATCGTCCGAGTCGGAGTTCCTGCGCTGACTTCGGAGACGTTCGCTGTCGAGAAGCCACGCCCGGACATCCGGCGTCAGTGGGGCGCGGAGCGCAAGCGCGTCATGCTGCCGGCGGTTGAGAAGCCTCCGACGAACCGGTCGATCTGGATCGGCGGCGGCCTCATCGCTGCCACCGTCATCCTCTGGGTCACCTACCTGGTCTCCACGATCATCGGGCAGTTTGTCGACAACGGCTTCACCAGCCTTCGCTTCGTTCTCGAGGCTTCCTCGTACGTGATCGTCATGTCGTTCCTGACCTTCTCGGCCCTGATGTACCTGCTGGCCCGTCAAGGTGCCTTCTATCGGATTCGCGATCACGTGCGCGTTCCGCGCGCTGAACTCGACGCCCATTTCGGCCGGACGATGCCGACTCTCACGGTGCTTGTCCCCTCGTACTGCGAGGACCCGGCTGTCGTGCGGGCGACGCTCCTGTCGGCGGCGCTGCAGGAGTACCCGCACATGCGGGTCGTGCTGCTGCTCGACGATCCGCCGAACCCGAGCGATCCCGCTGCGGCCGCGAGCCTTGCTGGCTGCCGCGCGCTGCCGGGTGAGCTCGAGGCTTGGTTGAGCGTTCCCCTCAAGCGATTCGAGCAGGCCCTGTACGAGCACGAGCACGCGGTGCGTCCAGGCGACGACGCGTCACCGGACGAGGCACGTGCGCTGGCCGTCCATTATGAGTGGGCCGCGCGCTGGCTAGCGGCTGAGGGAGACCTGTACCCCCGCAACAATCACGGTGAGGAGTTCGTGGCCGACGAGATCCTCGCGACCCTGTCACGCGACTTCAACCGCACGGCATTGGCCCTGCGGGCGGCAGCCGACGAGGGAACACCGCTTCCCGTCGAGCGCATCACTCAGCTGTACCGCGGGCTGGTCTGGCCGTTCCGTGCTGAGATCTCGTCCTTCGAGCGGAAGAAGTACTCGTCGCTCTCGCACGAGGCGAACAAGGCCATGAACCTGAACTCGTATCTCGGGCTCATGGGCAGGAGCTTCCGCACGACCGAGACTCCCGTGGGAATCCGGCTCACGCCGGTCTCCCATGCGAGTGACCTGACGATCAGCGAGTCTGACTTCGTCCTCACACTGGACGCGGACAGCGTGCTTCTGCGCGAGTACTGCCTGCGACTCGTCTACCTGATGGGCCAGCCCGAGAACGCTCGCGTTGCTGTCTCACAGACTCCGTACTCGGCGATTCGCGGCGCGGCAACCCGCCTGGAGCGCATCGCCGGAGCGACGACCGACATCCAGCACATCCTGCATCAGGGTATGACCTACTACGGGGCGACCTTCTGGGTCGGCGCGAACGCGGTCATCCGCAAGACAGCGCTGGATGACATCGTCGAGGTGTCGAACGAAGGCGGCGCGGAGATTCGCCGGTACATCCAGGACCGCACGGTCATCGAGGACACGGAGTCGAGCATCGACCTCCTGGCCCACGGCTGGACGCTGGTGAACTACCCGGAGCGGCTCAGCTACAGCGCAACCCCGCCGGACTTCGGAGCCCTTGCAGTCCAGCGCGCGCGCTGGGCCAACGGTGGCCTGCTCATCCTGCCGAAGTTCGTGCGGCACATGCGTGCTCGCCGTCGTGCAGGGCACCCGGTGCCGTGGTCCGAGGTGGCGCTGCGCGTCAACTACATGGCGGCTATCTGCTGGGCGAGCTTCGGCCTGCTGTTCCTGCTTGCGTACCCCTATGACAGCAAGCTGCTGAGCCCGATCATCCTCTTCGCGGCAATTCCGTACTTCCTGGCGCAGGCGGCGGATTTCCACCGCCTCGGCTACAAGAGGACTGACGTGTTCCGGGTGTACGGGTTCAACCTGATCCTGCTGCCGGTCAACCTTGCCGGTGTGCTCAAGTCGCTGCAGCAGGCGGCGGCAAAGGCCAAGATCCCGTTCGCCCGTACCCCGAAGGTGAACAACCGGACGGCGACACCGATGAGCTACATCCTCGCTATCGGCTTCATCGCGGCGTTCTCCTTCTGGACGCTGTTCCGCAACTACAACGCGCAGAACTGGGGCAACGCGGCCTTCGCGGCGTTCAACGGAATCCTCGTCACGTATGCGCTCATCGCGTTCATCGGCATCCGCAACTCGATCATCGACGTGGTCCTCGGCCTCGTGCAGTGGATCAAGGTGCCGGCCAAACCCTCCCGCCGGGCGCGGAAGGCAGCAGCGGCAGTGCACCCCGTCCAGGACTGGGAGTCGGTCCTGTACTTCGGTGCCGGCGAGTCCGTTTCCGTGACAAAGGCGCGTGCGGGCCGGGGCCACGTTCCGGAGGCGATCGACGCAGCCGGCCGTGCGCAGCTGGCTATCACGCAGTACGAGTCGGACCAGGTCGAGCCCAAGGTGATCGTGGGCACGCTGGTCGAGGCCGGGGTCGGTGGCGGCCACGGGTCGACGCGGAGCCAGGAGATCGATCAAGCGGTCGATGCAGTCCTCTGGGATGAGTTCGTTGCGAACGCGGCCTGGGACGGGGTGGACCGCCGCCACCGTCCCCGCTAGTCACACCAGTCGGACGGATCCCGCTGGGTGGAGGCTGGTTTCGGGCTCGGGGGATGTGCCGGTAGACTCCCCGTCGGTCGCCTGCGGCCATGCGCCCGTAGCTCAACGGATAGAGCACTTGACTACGGATCAAGAGGTTGCAAGTTCGAATCTTGCCGGGCGCACGTTTGTGAAGTCCCGGGACATCCTTAGCGGAGGTCCCGGGACTTCTTTGTTTCATGTGGTGTGGCGGGCCCCCATGTGCGTCAGGCCCCTGCGCCCGTCCAGAACATGGCGTCGCCGACGATGTTCGAGGTGCGGTGCACGCGGTCCTCAAGGTGCGTGGCCACCCACTCGGCCGCTTCACTGACGGCATGCTCGGCCTCGTCGTGTGTCTCCCAGACGCTCACGGAGACGATCGTCACCGGATCGACCTCGAGCAGGGTGTAAGCCCGGAAGCCCGGCTGGGCGCTGAAGATCTCGATCATGCCGCCGGGACCCTGGACAGCCTCGACAACGTCCTTGGCCGTTCCGTGGGTGACGTCATATGTGGCGATGCGAACGTGGTTCATCAGTGCTCCCGTGGTGTGTCTCGTTGGGCGCCGCTCGGGCGAAGTGCCATGACCCTAGGGGGCGGTCAGGCGAAGCGGAAGGCATCGGGGAAGGTGGCCGTCAAGAGTTCACTCAGTCGTTGACCGCGATGAGCGGTGACTTCCACAGCTTCTCGCGCTGGTCATCGCGACCGACGATGCGCCATTTCGCGGCGTCGATCGACGTCGCATCGATGGCAACCTCCGCGCTGATCTCGTTGGTCGGGCAGTTGGTGCCGGTGCCGAGGGAGATGACGTACGTGGCGTCCTGCCATGGCTCGCTGCTGCTCCCACGAGTGCGGACACGGATGCGCTGCGTGCCAGCGGGTACACAGACGGTGAACGTCAGCCGGTCGTTAACGAGAGTGCACGGCAGGTCCTGGCCGCGTACCTGAACGGTGCAGTTGCCCTCCGCGCTGACGGGATCGGCGACGGTTGCCGCAAGGGGCGCAGCGACGACGGCGGTGGCTTCTGACGGAGCGGCGGATGCAGGTGTGCTCGCAACGAGGGGGAGTGCCACAACGGTCGTTCCGTCGGAACTGCCTGTGAGAACCTGCCCCGTGACACTGCCGATGACGACACCGGTGACGGCCAGCAGCGAGATGCCGAGGAAGGTGCGGCGCCGGCGGCGAAGTCGGGCAGCTGCCTCGATGGGGTCTTCCGGAACGACCCGGATCCAGCAGACGGTGCAGAAGATCGTTCCCTCATTCAGGGCGTGGCCGCGCGGACAGCGGGCGGGGGTGTCCATCCGTCGATCACGCTCCAGCTCTCGGGTTCCTGCCGACGATAGCCGTACTCACGTGGAGCGAGGTGCGGACCCGGCTATCCGGGGAAGTCCCGCCGCACGAATGGGTTCTCCCATAACTGTGTTCCGTCCTGCACGGTGAACCCGGCCAGTGTCGGGTGGGTCATCGTGAACACGGCCGTGCAGGGGTCGTCGATCGCCAGGCCCCAGCCGCGCGGGAGGAAGTGCTGCTGGAGACGGCCCTCGGTGAGCCGGTCGGTCGTGCCGATGGCCATGAGTCGAACCTTCTGCTGAATCACGTGACTGGCTGGCTCGACGAGGTCGAACTCGACGCCCTGCACATCTATGTGCAGTAGGTCGGTCAACTCTGGTGCAGCGAGCAGGTCGGCGATCGAGACGGTCGGAACGTCGACATGCGAAAGGTGCGCACCCCGGTAGTCGACGTCGGTGCCGGGAAGGGTCCAGACGGCGCCGCCCATGTCTGCCTCGTCGCGCACCGGGAACTGCAGGGTCGTCGAGGTATGCCAGCCGGCCGCCTGAATGACCCGCAGTTCGATCCCGTCTGCGGGCTCGCGCAGACGGATCGCAATCTCCTCCGGCGTGCCCGTGATGAACTCGGCGCACACGTCGTTGTCGGCGGCGTGCTGCATCGCCCACTGACTGCGGGTCGGATCAGCTTCCACGGCGATGCCCGTTGCCCGCAGGCCGCGTCGACGCGCCTGCACGATTCCGGCCACCGCCCACGGAGCCCAGCCAGCCCCGATCTCGACTATGCGGAAGGTGTCGTGCGCGGAGTTCAGGGCCGTCGCGAGGCAGCCGTATTCGACATCCTCGCTGCGGTAGCCGTCGTCCGGGATCGGCAGCGTCGTGTTGACGCGGCCGGCGAGTTCGCAGGGTGCCCACGGGAGCATGGCCACGCGGGTACGGATGCCATCCCAGTCGACGTAGAACTCGGGGCGCGGGCTGTGAATTTCGGGGGCGCGGAGGCTCTCCAGGAGTTCCGGCAGGTCCACGTCGCGGATCGGTGCTGTCAGGCCGTTGCCGAGGCTGGGAATGGCAGGTGCTGCAGGCGCACAGGCAGGGACAGGCACGCTGGTTGCGCGTTCCTTCCACAGCATTCGCATGTGTACCCCCGGCAGCGTGCTCGCGGCCCCCCGTGGCGCGGACGATAGCGCTTTCGGGGGTCTCGCGCGGGGACGACACAATGTCTGGGTGCCTCCTGTCCGCAATGTCGTAAATCTGGAGTCGGTGAGCAAGGCGTTCGGGGAGCGCCCACTGCTTGCCGACGTTTCCACGGGCGTGAATGCGGGCGACCGAATCGGTGTTGTCGGACGCAATGGGGCCGGCAAGAGCACCCTGCTGGCCGTGATGGCCGGCGACGAGCCCGTCGACGCCGGTCGGGTCAGTGCCTCCGCCGACGCCCATGTGGGCCTGCTGCGGCAGAACCCGCCCTTCGATCCGGACGCGACGATCCTGCAGACCGTCGTCGGCAGTCGGGCCACTCACGAATGGGCGGTCGAGCCGCGGGTACGCGGGGTGCTGATCGGCCTGCTGGGTGGATTCGACGACGCGGTGCTCGATCGTCGCCTCGGCGGCCTGTCCGGCGGGGAGCGCCGACGGGTCGAGCTCGCGCGCCTCCTGGTCTCCGACCTCGATCTGCTGCTGCTCGACGAGCCGACGAACCATCTCGATGTCGAGATCGTCGCGTGGCTGGCCGGCTACCTGAAGAGCAGGCCGTCGCTGGCGATCGTCGTCGTGACCCATGACCGCTGGTTCCTCGACGAGGTGTGTGATCGCACGTGGGAGGTCGTCGGCGGTCAGGTCGAGGAGTACGACGGTGGCTACTCGGCCTATGTCCTGTCGAAGGCGGAGCGCACGCGACAGGGGGCGGCTGCGGAGGCCCGCCGCAACAACCTGCTGCGCAAGGAGCTGGCCTGGCTGCGTCGCGGTGCACCGGCGCGGACGTCGAAGCCGAAGTTCCGCGTGGACGCGGCCAACGAACTGATCAGCGCGGAGCCGCCACCCCGTGATGCTGTCGAACTGCTGTCGTTCGCCGACGCGCGACTCGGCAAGACGGTGTACGAGCTGCATGACACATCCCTGTCGATGGGCTCGAAACTGCTCTTCGATCACCTGACCTGGAACGTTGGCCCCGGGCAGCGCATCGGAATCCTCGGTGCCAATGGTGCGGGCAAGACATCGTTGATGCGGATGATGCTCGGCGAGATCCGGCCGTCGGCAGGCCGCGTGGTGACCGGGCAGACCGTGAAGCCGGCCTACCTGTCCCAGCATCTGGAGGAGCTCGACCCGACTTGGCGAGTACTCGAGTCCGTCGAGCACGTCGCGCAACGCGTCGATCTCGGCAAGGGACGTGAGCTGACAGCGTCGCAGCTCTGCGAGCGACTCGGCTTCAACACCGACGGTCAGTGGACCCCCGTCGGTGACCTGTCCGGCGGGGAGCGGCGGCGCCTTCAGCTGACGCGGTTGCTGATGGGTGCTCCGAACGTCCTCGTCCTCGACGAGCCGACCAACGACTTCGATGTCGAGACGCTGACGGCTCTGGAGGACTTGCTCGACGGATTCGCCGGCACCCTGCTGATCGTCTCGCATGATCGCTACTTCCTCGAGCGCGTATGTGATGACTTCGTCGCGCTGCTCGGTGACGAGCAGCTGCGGCCGCTGACCGGCGGAGTCGAGGACTACCTGGAGCGCCGGCGTGCCGCCGCCGCGCAGAAGACGGCCAGCGCTGTTGTCCCGGTCGCGACGGCAACGGCAGCGTCACAGGATCGCACCGCGCAGAAGGCGATGGCGCGGCTGGAGCGCCAGATCGAGAAGCTGCGTGTGCGCGAGGTGGCCTTGCATGACGAACTCGCCACGCACGCAACGGACTTCGAGCGCGTGACGACGCTCCACGATGAGCTGCGCGACGTCGAGAACGAACGCGAGTCACTCGAGGAGCAGTGGCTCGAACTCGTCACGTAGCACTGGGGTTGCCGCGCTATAGGGTCACCGCATGACCCTTCCAACCCGGATGATCGGCGATCTCACCGTCTCTGCTGTCGGTCTTGGCTGTATGCCGATGTCCTTCGAGGACATGATCGACCATCGCGAACGGGCGATCGAGACGATCCATCGCGCACTCGATCTCGGCATCACGATGCTCGACACCGCGAATATCTACGCCCCAACGTGGGACACGGTGGGGCACAACGAGTCCCTTGTTGCCGAGGCGCTGCGGGCCTACACCGGCACCGCGGACGTGGGTTCGCTCCTTGTCACGACGAAGGGCGGGCTCACGCGGGGGCCAGGCGAGTCGTGGGGCCGGGACTCGAGCGCCGCAGGACTTCGTTCGGCGTGCGAGGCGAGCCTGACGGCGCTCGGGGTCGACGTCATCGATCTCTATCAGCACCACCGGCACGATCCGGAGTACACGTATCTCGCGCAGATGCAGTCGCTTGCGGCGCTGCAGGACGCTGGGCTTGTTCGCCGGGTCGGGCTGTCCAACGTGAATCTCGCCGAGCTCGAACTGGCGCTAGAGGTGATCGGGGGCCCGCGCGACGGTGGAATCGTGTCCGTCCAGAACGAGTTCTCTCCGCGCTACCGCGGCGACGCCGACGTACTGGATCGATGCGGCGAGCTGGGCATCGCGTTCCTGCCGTGGTCGCCCTTGGGCGGGTCGACCCAGGCCCATGACATCGGCTCGCACTACGCCGAGTTCGCCCGGGTCGGCGAGGAGCTGGACGCGACGCCACAGGAGACCGTCATCGCGTGGCTGCTCGCGATCAGCCCGGTGATGATCCCGATCCCCGGGGCGACCCGGCCGGCGACGGTCGAGTCGATCGTTCGCGCCCTCGCGCTGTCCCTGACCGACGACCAGATCAGTCGGCTGAGCGCCACGCTCCCGGCGATGGAGTCGATGTACCCCGACGACCTGCCGCGCAGCCTGCTGCGCTGAGTCAGGGAGTGACCGGCGCGGGAGCCGGGGTGGCGGCCGGCTCGGGTGCTGGCGTCGGATTGGGTGCGGTTGGGGGCGCGATCGCCTTGAGGTACTGGCTGTACGGCACGAAGCACTGCGCTGCTCGCTTGCCCTGCTTCCAACCCACCGAAGTGGGCCAGATGGCCCACCAGCCGGGGTACTTCTGGCCGCCAGACCACTTCTTACCCTGCTTCTCGCAGAGGGCGCGGGTCTTGCGCTCCACCGTGCGGGTACCGGGGAAGGACGAGCCGGGACCGCCGAGATCCTGATCGAGCACCTTGATCCAGTTCTTCTTCGGCGTGAGGCACGGGTAGGCAGCTGTCGCGCGGGCATTCGGGCTGCCGGGCGTGCAGAAGTCGAACTGAATGAGGGGGGTGGCCGCGACGAGGGCCGCCGCTGTTCCAGCAAAGGACTTGAACTCGAGGCCGCCCTGCAGCACGACGTCGCAGCGCAGCCAGCGCTCGCCGCCGGCCCACTGGTCGTCCGTCGGGAACAGCACGACCGTGAGGAACCGACTGGGCAGCGCCCGGTCGGGCATGCCGAGATAGGAGTTCATGGCGGCGACGGTGCAGGGCTGTCCCGCGGAGAGCTGCTTCGCCTGCGAGGCCTGCGAGGGCAGGCCGAAGGTCTCCGGCAGTGTCCCCACGTAGTAGGTCTCGGCGGTGTGCTCGGCGCTGCACTCGACGGCGGGCGCCGATGTGGAGACGGCCTTGAGCACGGCCGCTCGGTAGGCGTAGCAGGACCCGATCTGGGCTGCGGCGACGGCGGCTGGGGCAGTGCCGACACCGGCGAGGGTGACGGCAGCGGCGGCGACGGCAGTGATGCCGGCACGGAGCGAGAGCATGGATCTCCTTGCGAAGGGGTTGCGGATGACCATAACTCACGCTCGCGGCCCCCTGACTGCGTGCCAGCCGGGGGTCAGGCACACGTGATCTTCCACACACTCCGTGCTCGGCACCCTTGACATCCCGCGTTTCGGCGGCGCTGCGCCGCCGTTGGAACGCTCGGGGACCTCTGGCCTCCTACTTCAAGGGCCGGTCCCCCATAGGCTGACCGTCGCGGGCATCGCACGCCCGGCGGAAACCTCTGTTTGGAGACTGAGTTGCTCATCGGAGTCCCTGCTGAATCCCGACCCGGCGAGACCCGGGTAGCCGCCACCCCAAAGACCGTCGAGCAGTTGATCGGATTGGGTTACGACGTCCTGGTCGAGTCCGGCGCCGGCACTGCATCAGCGTTCGCGGACGATGCGTTCCGGGTCGCGGGTGCGGCGATCGGCTCGGTGTCAGACGCGTGGGGCGCTGATGTCGTCTTCCACGTCAATGCACCGACCGACGATGAGATCGCGATGCTGCACGACGGAGCCACGGTCATCAGCATCATGAGTCCTGCGCTGTCGCCAGAGCTGGTCGACAAGCTGGCGGCGCGCGACGTCACCGCGATGGCCATGGATGCCGTTCCGCGCATCTCCCGCGCACAGTCACTCGATGTCCTCAGCTCGATGGCGAACATCGCCGGCTACCGCGCCGTCATCGAGGCGGCAAACGTCTTCGGCCGGTTCTTCACCGGCCAGGTCACCGCGGCGGGGAAGGTGCCGCCGGCGAAGGTCCTGGTCGCAGGCGTCGGCGTCGCAGGCCTCGCGGCGATCGGCACGGCGAGCTCGCTGGGCGCGATCGTGCGCGCGACCGACCCGCGCCCGGAGGTCGCCGATCAGGTGAAGTCGCTCGGCGGCGAGTACATGGCGATCGAGTCGCCCGAGGTCGAGGTCAGCGCCACGGGATATGCCAAGGAGATGGGCGACGACTACAAGGCGCGCGAGGCGAAGATGTACGCCGAGCAGACCAAGGACGTCGACATCATCATCACCACGGCACTCATCCCGGGTAGGCCGGCTCCGCGACTGATCACGGCCGACATGGTCGCCACGATGAAGCCCGGCTCGGTGATCGTCGACATGGCGGCATCCAACGGCGGGAACGTCGAGGGTTCGAAGCCCGGCGAGGTCGTCGTGACCCCCAACAACGTGACCATCGTTGGCTACACCGACCTCGCTGGTCGGCTTCCTACGCAGGCATCGCAGCTCTACGGAACCAACCTCGTCAACCTGATGAAGCTCATGACACCCGGCAAGGACGGGCTGCTCGTCCTCGACTGGGACGACATCGTGCAGCGGTCGATGACCGTTGCACGCAATCGCGAGAAGACCTGGCCACCACCGCCTGTCCAAGTGTCGGCAGCGCCGGCAGCGGCCCAGACCGCACCGGTTGCTGTCAAGCAGGTGAAGGCTCCGGCCGGACCGGGACGCAAGTACCTGATCACCGGTATCGGCGCGCTCTTCCTGTTCCTGATCACGGCAGCCGCCCCTGCCGAACTCACGGTCAACATCACCGTCTTCGTACTCGCGATCGTGATCGGCTACTACGTCATCGGGCACGTGCACCACGCGCTGCACACCCCGCTGATGTCTATCACCAACGCGATCTCCGGCATCATCGTCGTGGGAGCCCTCCTGCAGATCGGCAGAGGTGACACCGTCGTGACGGTCCTCGCATTCATCGCCACGCTGTTGGCGAGCATCAACATCTTCGGCGGCTTCGCCGTCACGCGCCGCATGCTGGCGATGTTCCAGCGATGACCATGGAATCCGTCGCGATTGCGGCGTACCTCGTAGCAGCGCTGCTCTTCATCATGAGCCTGGCTGGGCTCTCCAAGCACGAGTCTGCCAAGAGCGGTATCTGGTTCGGCATCGCCGGCATGGGGATCGCCGTCCTGGCGACGATCGGCCTGGCGTTCTCCGAGGCCATTTCGACCGTTGGCGCCATCCTGATGGGGATCGCCATCGTCGTGGGTGCGGTCATCGGCCTGTGGCGTGCGCGCGTCGTGCAGATGACGGGCATGCCCGAGCTGATCGCCCTCCTGCACAGCTTCGTCGGCCTTGCGGCCGTGCTCGTCGGCTGGGCTGGCTTCTACATGGTCGAGGCGCTGGGGGATGCGCAGACCGAGGTCAACAGCGACCTGCTGGGCATTCACCACGGCGAGGTCATCGTCGGTGTGTTCATCGGTGCCGTGACGTTCACTGGTTCGATCGTCGCGTTCCTCAAGCTCTCGGCGCGGATTGACTCCAAGCCGATGATGCTGCCGGGGAAGAACTTCCTCAACATCGGCGCCCTCGTGCTCTTCGCCGCCCTGACGGTGTGGTTCGTCATCACGCCGAACATCGGCATCCTCGTGGCGGGCACCGTCCTGGCGCTGCTTCTGGGCTGGCACCTCGTCGCGTCGATCGGTGGCGGCGATATGCCGGTCGTCGTGTCGATGCTCAACAGCTACTCGGGCTGGGCCGCGGCTGCGTCGGGCTTCCTGCTCGGCAACAACCTGCTGATCGTCACGGGCGCGCTCGTCGGCTCCTCCGGCGCGTACCTGAGCTACATCATGTGCGCGGCGATGAACCGCTCGTTCATCTCGGTGATCGCTGGTGGATTCGGCATCGAGGCTCCTGCCTCAGGTGACGTCGACTACGGCGAGCACCACGAGATCAGTGCCGAGGAGGTAGCCGACCTGCTCAAGGATGCGTCCTCCGTGGTCATCACGCCGGGCTATGGGATGGCGGTGGCGCAGGCGCAGTACCCCGTTGCCGAGCTGACGCGTCAGCTTCGCGAGCGGGGAGTGAATGTCCGGTTCGGCATCCACCCCGTCGCGGGTCGTCTGCCCGGGCACATGAACGTGCTGCTGGCCGAGGCGAAGGTGCCGTACGACATCGTGCTCGAGATGGACGAGCTGAACGATGACTTCCCGAGTACCGATGTCGTGCTCGTGATCGGCGCGAACGACACCGTCAATCCGGCGGCCGAGGACGATCCCACGTCGCCGATCGCCGGCATGCCGGTGCTCCGCGTGTGGGGGGCGAAGGACGTCATCGTCTTCAAGCGATCGATGGCAGTGGGCTATGCCGGCGTGCAGAATCCGCTGTTCTTCAAGGACAACAGCTCGATGCTGTTCGGTGATGCCAAGGATCGCGTCGAGGACATCCTCAAGGCGATGTAGCCAGTCGAAGCGGTTACACGACGCCGTAGAGGCGGTCGCCAGCGTCGCCGAGTCCGGGCACGATGTAGCCCTTCTCGTTGAGACGCTCGTCGAGGGCAGCCGTGACAACGGTGACGACCGCATCGCGACCGGCGAACTCCTCCTCCATGTGCGCGAGCCCTTCGGGAGCAGCCAGCAGGCAGATCGCCGTGACATCGCGTGCACCTCGGGTGAGCAGCAGGTCGATGGCCGCGACGAGAGTGCCGCCGGTGGCGAGCATCGGATCGAGGACGAACACCTGCCGGTCATGCAGGTCGTGCGGGAGCCGGTCGGCGTACGTCGTCGCGAGGAGCGAGGTCTCGTCGCGCACCATGCCGAGGAAGCCGACCTCGGCAGTGGGCATGAGCTTCATCATCCCGTTCAGCATGCCAAGGCCCGCTCGCAGGATCGGCACGACGATCGGCCGAGGATCGGCCATCTCAACGCCCTGGGTCTCGGCGACGGGGGTCTGGATCGTCACCGGCTGCACGCGCAGGCCGTGCGTCGCCTCATAGGCGAGGAGGGTCACCAACTCCTCAGCGAGCAGGCGGAAGGTGGCCGACGAGGTCTCCTCCCGACGCAGGCGGGTGAGCTTGTGGGCGACGAGGGGATGATCGATGACCAGGGTCCGCATGCTGCCGAGAGTAGTGGTCTGGCCACCCTTGAGGCATCCCGCATGACACCATGAAGGCGTGAGCGCTGAGGAGGTCACTGCCGAGGTCGTCGACTTTGCTATCGCCGCGTATCGCGAGGAGGGCCGGTGGACGGTCATATCGCTCCCGCCCGCGGCCGTCGTGACGGCGGATGGCTTCGTGGCATCGCTCCGTCAACTGCCCGGCGAGGGCGGCGTGTTCGGTGTCGTATCCATCGCCGACGAGTTCTTCATCCTCGCCCACACGGTGCGCGACGGGGTCCGGCTGATGATCAGCGACGCGATGGCGCTGTTGGACTGGTCGCTTGCCCAGGAGGCCGCCGAACTGATCGGGCTCGAATGGGACGACGCCGATATCGAGGAGTACGAGGCGGCGGGTGATGTCTCCCTGTGCATCGACTTCGGCCTTGATGGCGCCGAACTCATCATGATCTGCCAGGACGAGGAGCTGTACCCCGACGAGCAGGTCCGGGCCATCGCGAAGCGACTGGGGTTCGCGAAGGAGCTCGCGGCCACGCTGCGCGGCCGATGATCCCCGTCACCGACGAGGAAGCCATGGACATCGCCATGGCGCAGGCCCGCGCCGGCGGCGCGGCCGGCGAGATCCCGATTGGCGCTGTCGTCGTCGATGGGGACGGCCGGATCGTCGCCCGCGCCCACAACAGCCGAGAGACCCTGCGAGACCCGACTGCGCACGCCGAGGTGCTCGCCCTTCGCGAGGCTGCGACGGCCCTGGGCCGGTGGCGGCTGGACGACTGCACGATGGTTGTCACCCTCGAGCCGTGCCCGATGTGTGCGGGGGCTGTCGTCATGTCCCGTGTCCGCCGGCTCATCTTCGGCGCGTGGAACGAGGAGTACGGCGCTGCCGGGTCGCGGTGGGATCTGGTGCGGGATCGTCGGCTCAACCACCGATCCGAGGTGATCGGCGGCCTCCGGGCCGACGAGTGTGGTGCGATGGTCACTGAGTTCATGGTGTCCCAACGAGTCGCCGCGGAGGAATGATGACGTCGATGCGCGAGAGCCCGATCCGCCGTCAGCCGCCATCGCGCCCGACGTGGCTTGTCGCCCTGCTCGTCGTCGTGGCACTACTCGTGGTCGTGGGTATCGGCTACGGGATCCTCAGCCTGGTGCGTGGGTCGTCGGACTCGTCGGCCGCGGAGTCAGCCGCACCGGTGCCCAGCCCCTGCGTCACCACCATGGTGGCGGCGGGCGATGCGCTCCCCCAGCCGGCGAGGGTGAAGGTCAACGTCTACAACGCGACCGCCACATCGGGCCTCGCGAGCAAGACGGCGACCATCGTCGAGAAGCGGGGTTTCACCATCGGCGATGTCGCCAATGACCCTGCGGGCAAGACGATCACCGGTGTTGCGCAGATCCGTTACGGGCCCAAGGGGGAGCGGGGCGCGCGGCTGCTGCTCGTCTACGTCCCCGGCGCAGAACTGGTCCAGCTTGATCGCAAGGGTCGCCAGGTTGACCTCGCGGTGGGTGACGCCTTCACCGATCTCGCACCGCAAGCGGATGTGACGGCGCAACTGGCCGAGACGTCCCCGGTGGTGTCCGGCCCCGGGTGTGCGTCGCCGTCGAGTGCGCCCAGCCAGTCGTAGCGACGCCTACTGAAATTGCGGCAGGAGTGGCAGCCGCACGAAAAGCGTGTTTGGCGGCACGAAGCGGCGGGATTTCGTCGAATGGCATGCAACGTGCGATACTCAAGCGTCGCGACAGCACCGCATCAGCGTGTGCGTCGTCTCTGGCTCCAGCCGCAATCCCGCGGCCATGCGAGCATCTCGCGTGAAGAGCGTCTTCGCGTGCGAGGTCCGGAACTCCGGATCCGCCAACCATGATCTGAGGATCTTTCGTGTCTTTGGCAACAACCCTTCCTTCCCCCACATCCACTTCGACTCCCGACGGCTTCACGGCCCTCGGTGTCCCGTCCGTCCTCGCGGCCTCTCTGGTCGCCGAGGGCATCACCGACCCCTTCCCCATCCAGACGGCGACCCTGCCCGACAGCCTCGCCGGCACTGACGTGCTCGGCCGTGGTCGTACCGGCTCCGGCAAGACGCTGGCATTCGCGCTTCCGCTCGTTGCCCGCCTCGCATCGTTGGGGACCAAGACTCGTGCCACGCATCCGCGTGGTCTCGTTCTCGTGCCGACCCGCGAGCTGGCCAACCAGGTCCTCGCCGTCGTCGAGCCCCTTGCCAAGGCGATGGGCCTGAGCGCCGTGACCATCTTCGGCGGTGTCGGCCAGAACCCGCAGGTCAAGGCGCTGCGTGCCGGCGTCGACATCGTCATCGCCTGCCCCGGTCGCCTCGAGGACCTCGTCGGCCAGGGTCACTGCGACCTGAGCGACGTTGAGGTCACCGTCCTGGACGAGGCCGATCACATGGCTGACCTCGGGTTCCTCCCCGGAGTTCGGCGGCTGATGGATCGCACGCCGCAGCGCGGTCAGCGTCTGCTGTTCTCCGCCACGCTCGATCGCGGCGTAGACGTGCTCGTCAAGCGCTACCTGTCGAACCCGGTCAAGCATGAGGTCGACCCGGTTGAGACGCGGTCGACCGACATGGTCCATCACGTCTTCACCGTCGACTCGGGCGACAAGGCTGCCGTCGTGCGCGATCTGGCTTCCGGGCGCGGGCGTTCGGTGCTGTTCACGCGGACGAAGCACCAGGCGAAGAAGCTCGCCAAGCAGCTCACCGAAGCGGGCATCCCGGCGGTCGACCTGCACGGCAACCTGAGCCAGAGTGCGCGGGAGCGCAATCTGGCTGAGTTCTCGGACGGCACCACCCGCGTGCTCGTAGCCACGGATATTGCTGCTCGCGGAATCCACGTCGACGAGGTTGCTCTCGTCGTGCACGTCGATCCGCCGGCCGAGCACAAGGCGTACCTGCACCGCTCGGGCCGCACGGCTCGTGCGGGCGCTGCCGGCATTGTCGTGACGATCATGACGCCGGATCAGTCCGGTGATGTGAAGTCGCTGACGAAGCAGGCCGGCATCAACCCGACCTTCACCCGAGTTCAGCCGAACAGCCCCGAGGTCGCCAAGGTTCGCGGCGACCGGGCTGCACACGTCGCGCCGGCCCCGCCCGCGCCGCCTGTGCAGGCCAAGCCGAAGAGCACGGCACCGCGGGCGAGCGGCCAGCCGAACCGCAACCGCCGCAGGGCGCGCTAGCCGCTCAACCGGCGGCGACAGCCCGAGAGCTGCCCCAGCACTTCGATTGGCATGCCGGCTGTCCCCTGTTTGCGGGAAACCACGGGGGCGTCAATGCGGCGTCGTGGGGAAACTCCCCTAGCCTCTGCGTGTGAAGCGTGATATCTCGGTCCGAAGAGGCCTGTCCACTGTCGTGTCCATCGCTCTGGTCGCCTCGGCGATTAGCCTTGCCGCCGCACCCAGCGCATCAGCTGCGGAGCTGGCGCCGGCGATCTCCGTTGACAAGCAGCTGACCCAGCAGATCGACGACCCCACGGCCGACAACTCCGTCCTGATCGGCGAGCCGGTCGCGTACACGCTGAGCGTCTCGAACGCCCGTGGCACTTCGGTCGGGCGTGCCTACAACGTCTCCGTCACTGACGTGCTGCCCGCTGGTGTCGGCTATCTCGCCGGGTCATCCAGCATCGGCGAGCCGAAGGTGATCGCGAACGCGCCAGCGATCGGGCAGACCACCCTCGTCTGGTCCAATCTCTTCGATGTCAGTGCGGCGGGCGATCAGGAATTCACCTACTCGGTGACCCCCGACGTGGACCTGCTCCCCGTCGGTTCATCATTCGTGAACAACGCCTCTGCATACGCAACGAGCGACCCCTTCGATGTCCCCACCTTCGGCACCACGGGTTCCTGCGCGACCTCGTGCGACTACACGGCAGCCGATACGCAGACCACGGTCATCAATGCCATCGAGATCCGCAAGAACGAGCCAAGCCCGGAGGGCGAGCTCATGCGTGGAATCCATGGCAGCAACTCGACGATCTACACGATCACCGTCACCAATAACAAGGTGCGTGCCACCAACTCGATAGCTCTCTCGGATGCGATCCCCGCTGGCATGGAGTTCCTCGGGTGCGGTGCCGTCGACAACACCACCGGCGGCTTGCTTGAGTACGTGGGCGCTGAGCCCCTTTCGGATGTTCCGCCCATCGCGGCACCGCCCTGTCGTCCGCCACTCACTGTGGACACCGTTGATGGCGATCCTGATGCGGCGGGACCAGCCCCGAGCGGTGTATACACGGATGTCACATGGGAACCATTCGACCTCGCTCCCGGTGCCACACGCACGTTCACCTACCGCGCGGGCATTCCGTTGTACGAGAACACGACAACGTGGCCCAATGGCAAGCCGGCAGACACCAGCGGTGAGCAGGCGGCGAACCTGGACAACAACAATGGGCCGTCTACTGCGGAACGGCTGTCCGAGACGACCTACACGAACTACGCTCGAGCGACGGGCGAGTATCAGGGACCCGGAGTCGGCGGGATCGAAGGCCCGGTCTCGGTGGTTGCGGAGAACACGGAGAACGTGACCTCCGAGGATCTGGCGATTCGCAAGTCCGTCTCGCCGAGCACCTTCACGATTGGCGGCACGGCGACGTTCACCCTGACGACGCGAACGTCCGAGTACCGGGATTCCGCGGCCGTCGACATCGAGGACACGCTGCCAGACGGCCTGACGTTCATCCCCGCGAGCGCTGCCGCGACGTTGAATGGCGCTCCAACGACCCTGGACGTGGCTGTTGACTCCGCTGTGGCGGGTGCCGTACGACTCGGGTTCGCGGCAGCCGGGGGATCGCTGCCCGCGGGCTCAACCCTCGTGATCACATTCAGGGCCGCCATGGATGCGGAGTACTCGTCCGGTGCACCGACTGCGTCCGGTGATTCCTATGTCAATCGTGTCGCGACGACGGGCACCACTGACCCGGCTGTGGACCCGCTCGACCCTCCGGGTGGCGGTGGTGTTGAGGGCTCCCTGTCGGTTTCCGATATCAGTTCCGCGACGATCACGAGCACGCTGCCCGCGAATGACAAGCGGATCGGGCAGGACCGGTCGGTCACCGACTGCTCGATGCAGACGTACGGCGATGCGATCCCGACGCCTCCATTCCAGATCGGCGACACCATCTGCTTCGACCTGACGGTCCGTTTCACCCCGGGTTCGAGTGTCAACAACGTGCTGTCACCGCTCGTGCGTGACTTCCTGCCGACCACTCTGCGCTTCGTTCCGGGCAGTGAGACTCTCGGCCCGGACAACACGCTGCCCGTGAGTCAGATCGCGTTCTCGGACGCCACCGCCGGAGCAGCAGGGGGTTCGTTGATGTGGACTCTTGGCGAGGTCGACGCACAGGCGACGAATCCAGGCCAGCTCGTTGTGCGCCCGCTTGCCGGTGGCGTGGGTGCGGTGTTCCAGGTGCGGTTCGCCGCCACGGTCGACTCAACCCTGCTCGATGCCAGCAAGGAGCTGACCGGGAACCTCCTCAAGACGAGCGGACTGGACTCGTCCGGTGCCGCCTACACGGGCCGCGATCAGTCCGACTTCGAGCTCGCGGGCAGCCAGGTGGCTGTCAGCAAGGGCGTAGCCCAGGTCAATGGAATCCCTGCCACCTCCTTCCCGCCCAATACTGACAATCAGACGGTCAAGGGCGGTGATCTCGTCACCTTCCGTGTGGACGTGACGAATGTGGGCACGACCGGAGCAGGCAGCGACGTCCCGGTACGCAACCTGTCCGTGGTCGATGAGCTGCCGGCGGGATTGCCGTGCGCGACGGTAAGTGCGGTGTCGGATGCCGGCACCTGCTCGGACTCGACGGTGCCGAGCAGGATCACATGGGCGGGCGTGCCCGATGAGATCGCCTCGGGCAAGTCGAAAATGCTGACCTACGACGTGCGCATTCCAGCAGATGTAAGCGTGAATGCGAACTACGTGAACCGCGCGACAGTCCTTGAGTACGAGTCGTTGACGAACAGTTCGTGGATCACCAACAAGCCGGTCGACATCACCGACGTGAGCAATGTGCGGACGCCGGATGCATCGATCGTGAAGACGGGCGTCACGTCGCTGAACCTCCCGAACAACAACCTCAAGGCGCAGTTCACCGTAGGTGAGGAGATCACCTACACGATCCAGGGCAGTATCCCGGTGGGCACCACGGCGCTCAACGGCGTTATCCGGGACGATCTGCCGACATCACTTCAGTACGTCAGCAGTTCGGCCACGAGTTCGGTCTCGTCCGATGCCGGGCAGAGCGTTGCACCGGGTCAGTCGCTGCCGTCCGGCGCGGCCCTGGCACGGTCCGGGAGGACCGTCACTCTCACACTGCCGAGGTCGGTGACCAACGATACGAAGGCCGCGCTGATGTACAGCGTGACCATCACGGCGAAGGTGCTCGGGGGGAACTACACCCATGGTGGCGGCATCACGAACACGGCGCGCTTCTCGGGCAGCGGGTTCAACCGGACGTCGCAGTATGGGGCCAAGGTCGTGCTACCCAACCCGGTGATCGCCAAATCCAACGACGCGACGGGAACCGTCGATGACACGGACACCATCACCTACACCCTGCGCGTGACGAACCCGTCGCCGGCCGCTCCTGCGCTGCCGCGTCCGACCTCCTACGACACGACTGTCGTTGACTGCGTCCCTGCCGGAATGACGTTCATCGACTATGGCGCGACCGATGGTGCGACAACGGATCCGGCCGCGCCCGGCGATGGAGCGAATGGCTGCGCTGTCGGGCTGACGCGGATCGGCTGGACAGTTGGTGCGGTGGCGGCCGGTGCTGCCAAGAGACTGACCTATACGGCCAAGGTGGATGCTGGAGCCGCAGCGTCGGAGACGTTCACCAATATCGCGACGGTTCGCGGCAGCACCCTGGACAACGGCAAGCTGGATCCCACCGTGGAGGGTGTCTACTCAGCGAACTCGTCGTCGCAGGTGCGTACATCCAACGGTCTTATCGAGAAGACGGTGACACCGATCAAGGCTGCCGTGGGCGAGACGGTGACGTGGTCAATCGCGACGACCTACCAGTCGGGCCTGTCCTTCTATGACGCCATCATCACCGATGCGTTGCCGACCGGCGTGGATGAGGCGACAGTGGCGACGACGAGTGTCACCTGTGCACCCGCTGCGGCTTGTGCCAGTGTCACCGATTCGACCTTCAACCCGACATTCGGTTCAGAGATCGCACCCGTGGGCCGGACCATCGGTTGGAATGTCGGGGATGTCGGGCTCACCTCGACGGATGTCACGGTGACTGTCGTCTACACCGCACGCGTGGAGGCCGACCAGAGCCTGGCGAGTGGTGATGTCCTCACGAATACGGCGACGAGCAGGTGGGCAACGTCGAACAGCGGTTCCCTGGTGCCCGGAACGTCGGCTACCGCCGACCTGACAATCGTTCGTCCGCGACTGAGTGTCATAAAGTCCACGGAGACGGATGCTCCGACGCCGGGTGAGCCGTACAGCTACACGATTGTCGTCAGCAACGATGTGGGTGACGGCGTGAGCGCGGCTTATCTGGTTGAGGTGCAGGACTCGGTTCCCGACGGAGTCATCGTCGATGCGGCCACGATCTCGAATGGCGGAGGACTCGCTGGCGAAGGCCCAGATGGCGGCGGCGCCATCGCCTGGCTGCTTGATGGCCCCATCGCGCCCGGAGATTCCGTGACGCTGACGTACGAGGCGATGCTCCCGTCATCAGCGAAGTCGGGCTCGTTCACCAACGTGGTCGATATTCCCTCGTACTCGAGCTTCCCGACGCACGGTGATCCCTACGACGACATCGATCCCGCTGAGGCGACAGTGGAGGTGGGCGACTCATTCGCTGACCTCTCGATCGTCAAGACGCCGTCTGGCTCGGCGACACCGGGCAGCACGTGGACCTTCACGATGGCGGTGAGCAACCTCGGCCCGTCGGACGCTGAAGGACCCATCTCTGTCGTGGATGAACTGCCAGCCGGCATGACTTTCCTCTCCGAGGGTGCGGACTGGACGTGCTTCCCGTATGGCCAGACCGTCTACTGCGCCTACTTCGACGACCTCGCTGCGGGTGCGTCTGCCCCTGATCTGCGGGTGACGGTGGAGATCGCGGCGACACCCACGACAGCCACCTATCGGAATATCGCATCTGTGGAGTCCCTCACCGAGGACCCGAACCCGGGGAACAACGAGTCGGGTGCCACGGTGACCGTGTCGCCGAACCCAGTGAATCCGGGACCGACCGATCCGACGAACCCGGGCGGGCCGACGGATCCGACGAACCCGACGAATCCCGGTGGCACCGTGGATCCCGGCAACCCGGGCGGGTCCGGTGGGTCGGTGGTTCCGCAGAAGCCCGCGCAGCCCCTGCCGCTGCCGGACACGGTGGAGCCGTCCCGCCCGACCGTCGTGCTGCCTGGCGGAATCGTCTCCAATGCCGGGCAGCCGGTGCGGGCCACCGTCCAGTGCCGGCCGCTGTGGCGCTACTCAGACAAGGTGGCGCTGGCTCTCGACGGTTCGTGGATTCCGCTCGGTGACACTTCCTACTGCTCCGTGAAGGAGCGGTCGAATGGCGAGGTATCGGTGACGGTCGGCTATCCCGGTCCGATGCTCGTCAAGGTGACGTACACCGCACCCAAGGTGCCCGGCTACACGGCGTACCGGCAGGTCAAGCGCTACGTGGTGGTGCCCTTCTAGGCAGCACGGGCTCCCTGATCGCTGATACGTTCACGCGATGGCGACTGTCGATGTGGCCCGAGGAGCCATCACGGACGGCTACCTCGCGGCTGTCGGGCTGGAGCGGTCGGATCCGTCACTGGATTTCCTCAGTGCCCTGACGCGACACCACGTCGGCGAATTCGCCTTCAGCAGCATCGGACCGCGGTTGTGTGAACCGATGCCGCTTGATCTGCCGTCGCTGTATGACCGACTGGTCGTGCGCCGCCGAGGTGGGTACTGCTTCGAGAACGATGGGCTCTTCCTGGCTCTCCTGACATTCCCGTTTCCTGAATCGTCGAAGCGCCCACGGATGCGTCAGGAGACCCTGTCAGACGCCAACCTGTTGGGCACGACGCCGACCCGCCGACGATCGTCAGGCCCCAGAGGAGGCGACGGCCTTGTTCTCGCCTGACTGATGCCCCATGCGCTCCGCCTTGGTCTGCAGATACGCGAGGTTGTGCTCGTTGGGGCGAATCTCTAGGAGGACCCTCTCGACGATCCGAAGGCCGCATCCCTCAAGGCCCGCCCGCTTGGCAAGGTTGTTGGTCATCAGGCGCATCGATCTGATGCCGAGGTCGGCGAGGATCTGTGCGCCCGTGCCGTAGCCCGCGCGTCGGCTGGCAGACCGAGTTCCCGATTGGCGTCGACCGTGTCGTGGCCAGCGCCCTGAAGGCCGTACGTCTGCAGTTTGCTGAGGAGGCCGATCCCTCGGCCCGATCCAAATGCGTCGCCAGTGAGGCACTCGGAGTGGACTCGCACGAGCACGCCCTCGCCTTTGCCGATGTCGCCCTTGACGAGAACGAGATGCTCTACGCCATCAATGTCCGAGCGGTAGCCGTGGGCGACGAAGTCGCCGAACTGGGTGGGCATCGCCACCGAAGCTACTTTCGTCACCAGCAACTCAGTCCGGCGAAGGTACGAGATCAGATCGGCGATCGAGATCATGACAAGGCCGTGCTCTTAGGCGAAAGTCCGGCACTCAGGGGCTCGCATCATGGTTCCGTCGTCGTTGACCATCTCGCAGAGAGTCCCCGCCGGCGTCAAGCCGGCAAGGCGCGCCAGGTCCATGGCCGCCTCCGCGTGACCGGCGCGCTGGAGGACTCCGCCGGGGACTGCCCGTAGGGGCATGACATGCCCCGGACGAGTCAGGTCTCCCCTCTCGATAGCCGTGTCGGCACGCACACGAATTGTGTGAGCCCGGTCTGCGGCCGAGATGCCCGTCCCCTCGACGTCGCGGGTATCCACCGACACGGTGTATGCCGTTCCCTTCTGGTCTTCATTGACCCCTGTCATGGGCGGGAGATCCAGGCGGTCGAGGATCGGGCCGTCGACACCCACGCAGATGAATCCCGATGTGTAGCGGACCATCAGGGCCGTGGGCTCCGTGGTCGCCTTGGCAGCAGCGAAGATCAGGTCGCCCTCGTTTTCACGGTCCTCGTCGTCGAGGACGATAACGGCCTTCCCTTGACGCACCCTCGATGGCGGCGTCCACCGTGTCCAGGTGAACGTCGTCCGCGAGGCGCTGCCTCCACTCCCGAGGCAGACGCAGAACGCGGGCCTCGGTCGTCATTGTGTCGGTGATGGGTGCCCTTCGAGCGTTGAGTCTTGACGGGATCGCATCACTCGGCCCCGATCGCGAAGCCGGCATCGAGGTCGGTCTTGCTGTACGTCCGGAAGGCGATGTGAGTCTGGGTGGAGAGAACGCCCTCGATCGACGTGATGCGGTCCGTGACCACGGTCGGAACGGCATCCAGTTCCGGCACCTCTATGAGTGCCACTATGTCGACTTCGC
>JAPLBU010000119.1:25852-33894 GCA_026392575.1 Actinomycetota bacterium
ATTGATGAAGCACAATGCGGTGACCATGGCATCAGCCTCCCTATCGGACGGGCGTCTTCACGAGCGAAGGGTCGTCGCTGCGGTCACGAGTGCGTTCACCAAACCGGCATCCACCTGACGCCTGACAGGAGTCTCGGGGTGCCATTGGACTCCGAGGTAGAACGGATGCTCAGGGTCTTCGCACGCCTCGATCGTGCCGTCGGAAGCCCAACCCGTGACGACAAGGTCTCCTGCGTCCCTGACCGACTGGTGGTGGGACGAATTCACCGTAGCCGCCTGAGTGCCCAGGGCACGCGCCACCGCTGACCCGTCCATGAAGGTCGCGCCATGGTCAACGAACTCGCCTGGGCGTTGGCGATGTACCAGCGATGAGACATCCGGCAGGTCCTGGTGGAGCGCGCCCCCGTGAGCGACGGCCATGACTTGCAGGCCTCGGCAGATACCGAGTGTTGGCATGCCGATGATGCGCGCGTGTCGACTGAGAGCGATCTCGGAAGCGTCTCGAGACATGCGCGGCGTGTCGGCTGTCTCATGAGGATCCTCGCCGTAGAGACGCGAGTCGACGTCTGCACCGCCAGCCAGGATCAGGCCATCGATGCGGTGCAGGAGGTCCAGATCGGGTTTCGGGTCCGGGGGTATGCACACGACCGTCCCCCCAGCACTCTGGACCATGTCGAGGTACCACACATGAATGACCGCACCGATCTCGTGCCACGCGCCCCAAGACGACGGTTCGAGGTAGCAGCTGAGGCCGATCACTGGTCGTGCCATGTACGTCCTCTCGCGCCGCTTTCGAGTCTTCCAAGGCCGTAGACCGGCCTAGACGTCCTGGTGTTCGCTGTTAGCATCCATGCCCTCTTCTCGCCATAGCGCCAGCGAGTGGATCATGGGGAAGTCGTTGAACTGGAAGAGGCAGGCGTCGTTGTCCTGATCGTCATTGGCGTGCTCGTGCCAGGCCCAGGAAGGCACGACGAAGATGTCGTGCTCCTTCCAGTCGAATCGCTGGCCGCCGACGATCGAGTGTCCCCGGCCCTTGGCCACGTGGTAGACGACGGATCCAGTGTGCCGATGCGCGAGAGTGCCTTGCCCTGGCGAGAGCCGCTGCATGCGCGCTCCCATGGTGGGCATGACGGAACCACCGGTATGCGGGTTGACGTACTCCATGATTACGCCGTCATACGGAGTTCCGTCGCTAACCTTCGAAAGGTTGAGCAGTGCTTCGTAGGTCTGCTCCCATGGGTAACCGAGCAGTGGGGAGTAGGGCTTGGACCAACTGCGGCTGTCCGGCTTGAGGACGCCTGATCCGTGAGTGAGGATCGAAGTGTTGATGACCTTGCCCGGTACTTGGTGCAGGTCAGCGTGGACCTCGTAGAAGTTCGCGTCAAGGGCATTGACGAGCGGAATGTCGAGGCCGTCCTGCCAGATCACGAAGTTGTCTTCGGCCTCGTTGCCGTGCTCATGCCACGTGCCATTGGGAGTGATCGCGAAGTCATTCGGCCCAACGCGCAGACGGTCGCCATCCACGATGGTCCACGCACCGGTGCCCTCCACAACGAACCGAAGAGCGGACGCCGCATGGCGATGGGCGGTCATCGACTCGCCCGGATTCATGATCTGCAGACCCGTGTACAGGAGGCCGACCGCGGCAGCGATGTCTCGGCGTCCGTCGTTGACGAGGTAGACGACGCGGCGGCCGGCCTCCTCGCCACGAACCAGGGATGCCGACTCCACCACGAGGGGCCTCATGACCTCGTACCGCCAGTGCATGGGCACGCTGGCTGGCTGGGGGTACCAGGGCTCGATCTCGTTGGCCACCGTCCACAGCGCTCCGGTGCCCACCTTCTCAAGCCGCGCGTAGTACTCGTCCAGCTCGGCGTTGTCATGGACCCGGGCGCGTCCCGGGATGTCCTCGATCCGTGCCATGTCCGATCGACCTGCCTCGCGATAAGGATGGGTGAATAGGTCAACGATAGGGGCTCCCGCGGAAGAGTCAACAGTGTTGACTAGATTGGCCGGTCTGCTCTACCGTGCGCCAATGCCCAGTCACGCCCTCGAGCTTCCGCGCTTCCGCGCGGCAGCCGTTCAGGCCGCCCCCGTGTTCCTCGATGCGGCCGCCACGGTGGAGAAGGCAGGTGCCCTCATCCGGGAGGCTGCGGCCGAGGGCGCGTCTCTGGTCGTCTTCCCCGAGGTGTTCGTGCCGGGATACCCGTACTGGAACTGGACGATGACCCCGGTCCAGGGCAGCGTCTGGTTCGAGCGCCTGTTCCTGTCCTCTGTCGTGGTCGACGGACCGGAACTCGCGGTCGTACGGGATGCGGCACGTGAGACTCGTACGCATGTCGTGATCGGGATCAACGAACGCGACCCGATCAGCTTGGGAACGCTGTACAACTCGCTGGTCTTCATCGATCCGGCGGGCGAGATCCTGGGCGTCCACCGCAAGCTGGTCCCGACATGGGCAGAGAAACTCACGTGGGCGGGTGGCGACGGCAGCTCGCTACGCGTGTACGAGACGAGCATCGGGCGCCTCGGCGGCCTCGCCTGCGGCGAGAACACCAACACCCTCGCGCGCTTCGCCCTGCTCGCCCAAGGCGAGAACGTCCACACTGCGAACTACATCGCATTGCCGACGGCGCCCGAGGACTACGACATGGTCGAGGCCATCAAAGTCCGCTCGGCGGCACACTCGTTCGAGGGTAAGGTCTTCACCGTGGTCTCGTGCGCGGCGATCACCCCCGAGATCGTGGAAGCGGTGGCCCACAATGACGAGGCCCGCCGAATGCTCGAGCGTAAGCACTCCGCGTTCAGCGGCATCTTCGGTCCCGACGGCCGCCTCATCAGCGAGCCGCTCATCGACGTCGAGGGCATCACCTACGCGGATATCGACATCACCAAGTGCATCCAGCCGAAGCAGATGCATGACATCACCGGCCACTACAACCGCTTCGACATCTTCCAGTTGCACGTCAACCGAAGTCCTCAGGGCCGCGTGGTCCTCCACGATCCGGAGGCTCTCCCAGCTTCGCCGCCCGACCCTGAATCCCTGTAGTCCGCCCTCAACATCAGGAGCTCACCACATGCGTCTCGTCTCCTTCCGCAGCGATGCGTCATCACCGACCCGCCTCGGCCTTCTGACTGCGAATGACACGGTCGTTGACCTCAGCTCTGCCCTGAAGGGACAAGTCGAGGTCCCTGCCGACATGCTGACCTACATCCGGGCCGGCAAGGGACTGCATGCGCAGGTCGCCGCCGTGGTTTCGTCAACGTCGGTGTGGCCAACGGAGCATTGCTACAGCCTCTCAAGCGTCACGCTCAGGGCTCCCCATCGTCCGGGGAAGATTGTCGGCGTCGGCCTGAACTACGTCGAGCACGTCGAGGAGTCCAGCCGCACCCTGGACACCGACAAGGAACTGCCGACTCGGCCGGTCCTGTTCAGCAAGCCCTCGAGGGCAGTGGTCGGGCCCGGCGAGCCGATCCAGCTGAACTCCTCCATGACGCAGCAGTTGGACTGGGAGTGCGAGCTCGCGGTTGTCATGGGCACAGACGCTCGAAACGTGGCCGAGGCCGATGCGTACGACTACGTCTTCGGCTACAGCATCGTGAATGACATCAGCGCGCGCGATCAGCGCCGCTCGGGCCAGTGGTTCTTCTCCAAGGGGCAGGATAGCTACGCCCCGTTCGGCCCAATGATCGTCACCGCGGACGAGCTCACGGACCCGCACACCGTGCAACTGTCCCTCACCGTCAACGGGGATCCGCGGCAGAACGGCAGCGCAAAGCACATGCTGTTCAAGATCCCGACGCTCATCCAGGACATCAGCTCGGGCGTGACCCTCGAGGCCGGCGACGTCATCGCCACGGGCTCCCCGCAGGGCGTGGGCGCTGCCATGAACCCGCCGACGTTCCTCAAGCCAGGCGACGTCGTGGCCTGCACGATCGACGCCATCGGGACCCTGAGCAACCCGGTGATCGAGGTCGGCCCATGAGCAAGACGACCTACCGAGTGGGCCTCATTGTGCCGAGCTCGAACGTGACGATGGAGACGGAGATCCCGGCGATGCTGCGCGCCCGGGAGTCGGTTGAGCCTGAGCGATTCACCTTCCACTCATCGCGCATGCGCATGAAGGAGGTCACCCCAGAGCAGCTCGTCGCGATGGACAACGACTCGGATCGGTGCGCCGCCGAGCTGTCGGACGCGGCGGTCGACGTCATGGGCTATGCCTGCCTCGTGGCCATCATGTCCCGTGGTCTGGGCTACCACTGCACCTCGCAGGAGCGGCTGAGCAGGATCACCGCAGAGGAAGGAAGCCCCGCGTCGGTCGTCACGAGCGCCGGTGCGCTCATCGACGCCCTGCATCTGATGGGGGCCGCGAAGGTCGCCATCATCACGCCCTACATGCTCCCGCTGACCAAGAAAGTCGTCGAGTACATCGAGCACCAAGGGTTCGAGGTGACCGACTACGTCGCGCTCGAGATCCCCAACAACCTCGAAGTAGGCGCACAGGATCCGATGAATCTCACGAGGATCATCCACGATCTGAACCATTCCGAGGCGGATGTCGTCATCCTGTCCGCTTGCGTGCAGATGCCGTCCCTCGAAGCGGTGCAGGTGGTGCAGGACGCCATCGGCAAGCCCGTGATCTCGGCCGCCATCGCCACCACGTACTTCCTGCTCAAGGAGATGGGGTTGAAGACCAACGTTCCGGGGGCAGGCGCGCTTCTCAGCGGGGCGTACTAGGGCGGTATGAGCCCCCAGTGCCGCAAGCGGGCGGAGCCGGCGGGGGTTCCGACTGTCCTCCCGTAGTCACGACTCCAAGATGCGAGGGGTAACCGTCCAGGTTGTTCCAGCCAGCAAGGCGGTTCGCAGGTCGTCTGGCCACGGCGTGCTGCCGGCTGCAGTGTCCGAGACATGTACGACGACATAGCGCCCCGTCGCGGCGCGCTCGCCGTCTGACTTGTCTACAGCGACGAGGAACTCGCACGAGGCGCGGCCCACTGCGCCCACTCGCACGGTAACCGTCAGCTCATCGCCGAAGACGATGCGGGAGGTGTACTCCATCTCGACCTTCACCCGCGGGAGCCGCTCGGTGAAGTCCGCCGGCAGGCCGAGGCACCGCCACAGCTGGTGCTCTGCCTCCTCCATCCAGCGGAATGCCGCAGTGAAGTGGTTGTGGCCTGCGGCATCCGTCTCGGCCCACTCAAGGCGTCGGTGGACGACGATCGACGCGCCGGTGATGGGACCAACTGCCGTCATGGGCCCTCCTTCAACTGCTTGCGCTGTAGCTTGCCTGTTGCTGTCTTGGGGAGGGCTTCCACGAAGGCGATTTCGCGTGGGTACTTGTAGGGCGCGATCGTGGCCTTGACATGGTCCTGAAGCTCCCTCGTCAGTGCTCGCGCCTCTGCCTCGTCCGACGGAGCCCCACCGGCGATGACGAGGTGGGCCTTGACGATCGCTCCACGATCCGGATCCGGCACGCCGATCACTGCAGCCTCGACTACCCGCGGATGCTCGAGCAGTGCGGTCTCGACCTCGGGCGCGGCGATGTTGTACCCCGAGGAGATGATCATGTCGTCCGCGCGAGCCAGATAGCGGAAGCCTCCGGCGCCATCCATCTCATACACGTCGCCGGTGATGTTCCATCCGCCCTGCACATAGGTCGTCTGCCGGTCGCCGCGGAGGTAGCGGCAGCCCGTGGGGCCCTTGACCGCGAGCCGCCCCGGAACGCCCGGCGGGAGGGGCAGGAGGTCTTCGTCCAGCACGGCCGCCTCGTACCCGGGTACTGCGCGTCCTGTATAGCCGGGCTGGCTGTCCTCGTCTGCCGCAGAGATGAAGATGTGCAGCATCTCTGTGGCGCCGATGCCGTCGATGAGCCTGATCCCCGTAGCGTCGTGCCACTGGCGCCAGGTGCTCGCCGGCAGCATCTCGCCAGCGGAAACGCACCGCCGCAGAGACGTCAGGTCGAAGTCGTCGAGTGAGGCGAGGATCGCTCGATAGGCCGTGGGAGCGGTGAACAGGACGGTGACGCCCAGGCGTCCCACAGTCTCCGCAAGACCTGCTGGAGTGGCCCGCTCCAGCAGTACGGTCTGCGCTCCGGCCCGGAGCGGGAAGACGAACGAGGCCCCAAGCCCGAAGGTGAACGCCACAGGTGCGCTGCCGGCGAACACGTCGCCGGGTGTGGGGCGCACGAGATTCGCGCTGAAGGTGTCTGCGATGGCGAGGACATCGCCATGGAAGTGGAGAGTGGCCTTGGGTCCACCGGTCGTTCCGGAGGTGAAGGCGATCAGCGCGACGTCGTGCTTGCTCGTCGGCGTGGGCTCCAGCAAGGGCTCCGCATCAGCGACTCGGCTCTGCAGCGTGGACTCGCCCTCGCCGCCGCTGATGATGGTCGTCCCGGTGAATTCGACCCCCATCCATGCTTCGAGCGATCTGTGGTCCACCACCGCGAACTGCACCTGGGCGATCGCGATGATTGGGTCCAGTTCGGGCTTGCGGAGCAGCGGCATCGTGGTCACTGCAATGCCGCCGACCCGCAGGACGGCAAGCCACGTGGCCATCAGCCAGGCGCCATTTGGGGAACGCAGGAGCACCCGGTTACCCGGTTGAACACCGGCGTCGACTAGGACGCGGGCGATGCGCGTGGTGATGCTGTGCAGTTCGCCGTACGTCCACACGGCGTCCTCGGCGTGCACGCACGGGCGATCAGGGCCATGCGCGGCGAGCGCTCCGTCGAGGAGTGCCTCGCTCGCGTTCAGGAGATCCGGGTAGCCGGCCGTGATGCCCGGCAAGATCTCCGGCCAGAGGTCGGCGGGCGGAAGCGCGTCGCGCGCGAACGTATCGAGGTGGTGGCTGGGCAGGAGGGTGTCCACTCGGGCACCGTACGGGATGTCGTGGCACAGGTCAACGGTGTTGACCAAGAGAAGTCCTGAAAAATAAAGCGAAATGCATCTAGCGATATCTTGACGAACGGCGATTTTACGCTATGGTTTGGTTCTTGCTGCTATCACCCTGGAGGCCGTCGTGCGCATTGCTGTGGTGGGTGGAGGTCCCGGCGGCCTCTACTTCTCAAGTCTCGTGAAGCAGGTCGATCCGACAGCCGAGCTGACCGTCTGGGAGCGCAATGCGCCGGACGACACCTTCGGCTTCGGTGTCGTCTTCAGTGAGCAGACGCTCAGCGGCATCAAGGCGTCAGACCGGTCGGCCTTCGACGACATGGGGCGTTCGTTCGCCTACTGGGACGACATCGACATCTGGCTCGATGGCGAGCAGGCCACCGTGAGTGGTAACGGCTTCGCGGCGATGAGCCGAGTGGACCTGCTCAGGGTCCTGCAGAGGCGAGCGCTCGCCCATGGGGTGGACGTCCGTTTCGAGACCATCGCACCTCCCGTGAAAGATCTGATGGACGAGTACGACCTAGTCGTCGTGTGCGATGGAATCAACTCCCCTATACGCGAGGCATACGCGCAGGAGTTCGGGACGACCATCGACCCGCGGCTCTGCAAGTACATCTGGCTCGGGACCGACACCGTCTACGACGCCTTCAAGTTCTTCGTCAGGAACACGCCGTGGGGCGTCATACAGGTGCATGCGTACCCCATGGACGCGAACAGCAGCACCTTCATCGTGGAGATGCACGAGGACGTCTGGCGCGCCGCTGGATTCGACGCCGTCGATGCCGCGAGCCTCCCTCCGGGAGTCAGCGACGAGGCGAGCATCTCGCGATTGGCAGAGATCTTCAGCGATGAGCTGGATGGCGGATCACTCATCGCCAACAACAGCAAGTGGATCTCGTTTCGGACGATCCGAAACCAGACCCTCGTCCACCGGAACATGGCTCTCCTGGGCGACGCAGCGCACACCGCTCACTTCTCCATCGGCTCCGGAACCAAGCTCGCAATGGAGGACTCTCTCGCCCTCGCCGCGTGCGTCCTTGAGCAGCCGGATGTCGCCTCGGCGCTGGCCGCCTACGATGCAGAACGCGGACCCGTCATCGAGAGCACGCAGCGATCAGCCCAGGCGAGCATGGAGTGGTTTGAGCAGATCG
>JAPLBU010000322.1 GCA_026392575.1 Actinomycetota bacterium
CGACGGGGTGAATAGACTGCGGCCATGGCAGTCAAGCCCATCCGGCTCTTCGGTGACCCGGTCCTCCGCACGCCTGCGGCACCGGTGGAGACTTTCGACAAGGAGCTGCGCAGGCTCGTCAAGGACCTCACCGACACCATGATGGACGCGCCGGGTGCCGGGCTCGCTGCCCCGCAGATCGGTGTTTCGCTCCGCGTCTTCACCTACTGGGTCGACGACGAGCCGGGCCACCTCATCAACCCGAACCTCGCCCTCTCCGAGGATCTGGTGACCGGTGATGAGGGCTGCCTGTCGCTGCCGGACCTGGCCTTCGACACCCCTCGGTCACGCAGCGTCATCGCCACGGGCATGAACATGCATGGCGAGCCCGTTGTCATCGAGGGCAGCGATCTACTGTCGCGGGCCGTCCAGCATGAGACCGATCACCTCGACGGCATCCTGTTCATCGACCGCCTGGACCCCGAGCTCCGCAAGGAGGCGATGCGCCAGATCCGCGAGGCCGAGTGGTTCGGCGAGGCACCGGCCACCGTCCACGTGAGCCCGCACTCGATCTCATCGCGCTGGCTCTGACATGCGGCTCGTCTTCGCCGGCACCCCCGGCGTTGCCGCCGTCGCTCTGGCCGACCTGCTCGAATCGAACCACGACGTCGTCGCGGTCATCACGCGTCCGGACGCAGCAGCCGGCCGCGGTCGCGGTGTGACGGCGTCCCCGGTTGCGGAACTGGCCCGGCAGTCGGGCGTCGAGGTCCTCCAGCCCACGTCGCTGCGCGAGCCCGACGTCCTCGGCCGTCTGGCGGAACTCGCGCCCGACTGCGCGCCCGTTGTCGCCTACGGCGGCCTCGTTCCGACATCCGCGCTGACGATTCCCCGGCACGGCTGGGTGAACCTGCATTTCTCACTGCTCCCCGCCTGGCGCGGCGCGGCACCTGTCCAGCACGCGATCTGGCGTGGCGACGACATCACCGGTGCCACCACCTTCGCGCTGGAGGAGGGCCTCGACACGGGGCCGATCTACGGGATCGTGACGGAGACGATCATGCCGACGGACACATCGGGCGACCTCCTCGACCGGCTCGCCCGTACCGGGTCCGGGCTCCTGCTCGCCACCCTCGATGCCATCGAGGCGGGCACCGCCCACGCAGTGACGCAGGTGGGCGAGGTGTCCCTTGCGCCGAAGCTCACTGTGGCCGAGGCCGGGGTGCGCTGGGATGTGCCCGCCTTCGCTGCTGACCGACAGATTCGTGCGTGCACACCGGCACCTGGTGCCTGGTCGAGGTGTCGCGATGAGCGCATCGGCATCGGGCCCGTGACGATTGCCGCGGATGCAGAGCCGATCGAACCAGGTCGACTGGTCATCGGCAAGCGCGACATTCTCGTCGGCACTGCGACCGCGCCGGTGCGACTCGGGGTCGTCCGGCCGGCTGGGAAGCGCGAGATGCCGGCCGCCGACTGGGCTCGCGGCGCCCGACTCACAGACGAGGACCGGCTCACATGACCGACAAGCCACGCGAGGCCGCGCTCGAGTTGCTGCGGGCCGTCCGCGAGGACGATGCCTATGCCAACCTCGTCCTGCCACAGCTGCTCCACGGGTACGGGCTCAGTGGCCGCGATGCGGCCTTCGCGACCGAGCTCGCCTACGGCACGCTGCGCGGGCTGGGCTGGTACGACGCGATCCTGGCCTCCTGCGTCACCCGACCATGGCAGAAGGTCGAGCCGGCCCTGCAGGATGTGCTTCGGCTGGGCGCGCATCAGGTCCTCGCGATGCGGGTGCCCGACCACGCGGCCGTGGACTCCTCGTGCGAATTGGCCCGGGGCCTGCTTCCGCGCTCGGGCGCCGACGCGCGCGCAGGGTTCGTGAACGCTGTGCTGCGCAAGGTCGCGAAGCACGACGCCGACGGCTGGGCGTTGCAGCTGCAGGGCGAGCGGGGCGACGACGATGTCGAGTGGCTCGGCACGCGGTGGTCGCATCCCCCGTGGATCGTCCGTGCCCTGCGTGACGCTCTCGGCGCACGTCGCAGCGAGTTGGCTGATGTGCTCGTCGCCGACAACGTCCCCGCACGGCCGTCGCTGGTTGCGCGACCCGGCCGGCTGCCCATCGAGGACCTGCTCGCCCTTCCTGAGGTGGAGCCGGGGCGCTGGTCTCCGCTCGCGGCGACGCTTGTCGAGGGCACGCCGGATTCCCTGGCGTGTGTGCGCGACGGTCGCGCCGGTGTGCAGGACGAGGGCAGTCAGCTTGTTGCCCTAGCCCTGGCGCGGGCCCAGGTCGACGGAGACACCGGCCGGTGGCTCGACATGTGTGCAGGCCCGGGGGGCAAGGCGGCTCTGCTCGACGGGCTGGTACGCGATGTCGGCGGCCAGCTCGTGGCTGTCGAGCAGCACCAGCATCGCGCCGACCTCGTTCAGCAGTCGCTGGCGCCGGATTCCCCAGCGCGCGTGATCACCGGTGACTCGCGATATGCGCCCTGGGGTGACGAGCTCTTCGACCGCGTCCTCCTGGATGCGCCCTGCACGGGACTCGGTGCCCTACGGCGGCGCCCGGAGTCGCGTTGGCGCCGGACCACCGCCGATCTCGCGGCCCTCGGCTCGCTGCAGCGGGATCTGCTGCGCAGCGCGGTCGAGGCCGCCCGTCCGGGTGGGGTCATCGCCTATGCCACGTGCTCGCCACACCTGGCCGAGACAGAGTTCGTCATCTCCGACGTGCTCAAGGGCCGGTCGGATGTGGTTCTCGAGGATGCCCGTCTGCTACTTACTGAGGTACCGGACTGCGGCGACGGACCTACGGTTCAGCTGTGGCCACACCGCCATGGCACCGACGCAATGTTCCTCGCGGTGCTGCGCAAGTCCTGACTTCCGGCAATAGGGTGAACATCGTGGGTATGCAGATCTCTCCAAGCGTCCTGAACTCCGACCTGTCGAATCTGGCGGCCGAGGTCCGGCGCGTGCAGGGGTCCGCCGACTGGATCCACCTCGATGTCATGGACAACCACTTCGTACCCAACCTGACGTTCGGCCTGCCGGTCATTGAGAGCCTGCTCAAGCACATCGACGTTCCGGCCGACTGCCACCTGATGATCGCCGACCCGGACCGCTGGGCACCGGGCTTTGCGGAGGCAGGTGCGGGCAGCGTTACCTTCCACGTCGAGGCCGCGCACAAGCCGCGGATGGTGGCCAAGGACATCCGGGCGGCCGGGGCTCGCGCGGGTGTCGCGGTGAAGCCGGGGACGCCGATCTCGCAGGTGTCCGACCTGCTGCCCGTGATCGACATGATCCTGGTCATGACGGTCGAGCCGGGCTTCGGCGGCCAGTCGTTCATGGCGGAGATGCTGCCCAAGATCCGCGAGGCCCGCAGACTCATCGACGGATCCGACGTTGATGTGTGGATCCAGGTCGATGGCGGGATCGGGCCCGACACCATCGAGCAGTGCGCGGCCGCGGGAGCCGACGTCTTCGTCGCCGGATCCGCTGTCTACCGGGCTGCCGACCCGGCCGTGATCGTCGAGCAGTTGCGCGCGAGCGCCGAGAACGCGGCGCGTCCGTGATCGAACCCGGCACGTGGTCCGCTGCCATGGGCGAGGCCATCGAGCTGGCGCAGTCGCCCGATGCACCGCATGGCGAGAACCCGCGCGTCGGATGCGTCATCCTCGACACCACCGGCGCTGTCGTGGGTCGCGGTTACCACCGCGGAGCCGGTACCCCGCATGCTGAGGTGATGGCCCTGCGCGACGCGGGGGAGCGGGCACGCGGCGCTACGGCGGTCGTAACACTCGAACCGTGCTCACACACCGGGCGCACGGGTCCGTGCACCGAGGCGCTGCTGGCCGCGGGTGTCGCGCGGGTGGTGTTCGCGCAGGTCGATCCGACATCGCAGGCGGGCGGGGGGGCCGAGCTACTGCGGGCAGCGGGCGTCGACGTGATCGGCGGCGTGCGGTCCGACGATGCCGCCACGATCAACACGGCGTGGACCTTCGCGGTTCGCACCGGCCGTCCGATGGTGACCTGGAAGTCGGCCGTCTCGCTGGATGGCCGGGTTGCCGGTGCGGACGGTGGGCCAACGCCCCTGACGGGCGCAGCGGCGCGAGCGCAGGTGCACCAGCTGCGCGCCGACGTTGATGCGATCGTCGTCGGGACAGGCACGGTCCTGATCGACGACCCGGCGCTCACCGTCCGGATGGCGGGGCACGTAGGCACTGCGGCGCCGCTTCGGGTGGTCGTGGGGTCGCGGCCCATCCCAGCGGATGCACGCGTGCTCGATGACTCTGCTCCGACCCTCGTCATCGACGAGCCGGATCCGTCTGTCCTGCTCACCGGCCTCTATTCGCGGGGGATCCGGCATGTCCTGCTCGAAGGTGGCCCCACCCTGGCGGCGGCGTTCCTCGCGGCACGCGTCATCGACCGCATCGAGTGGTACATCGCGCCCGTGCTGCTCGGGGCCGGGCCGGTGGCGCTGCCGGGCATGGGCAGCGACCCACAGGCAGGAGTCGACGTCATCGACGTGAGCGTCGTCGGAGAGGATGTACGCATCGTCGGATCCGTCCGATACGAGGGTTCGGAGGCGTAGGTGTTCACCGGGATAGTCGAAGAGCGGGGATCGGTCATGTCGATCGCCGATCTCGGCGACGCCGCGCGGATCGCCATTCGCGGCCCGCTGGTGACATCCGATGCTGCGCTCGGCGACTCGATCGCCGTCAATGGCGTGTGCCTCACCGTGGTCGACATGGCTGACGGTGCCTTCTCCGCTGATGTGATGCAGGAGACGCTCCGACGCAGTTCACTGGGGCGACTCGTCGTCGATGCTCCGGTCAATCTCGAGCGCGCAGCACGGGTTGACTCCCGGCTGGGTGGGCATATCGTGCAGGGCCACGTCGACGGCGTGGCCACGGTGCGCGACATCACCCCCACCGACAACTGGACGACGGTCACGTTCGCACTGCCAGCGGAACTCGCTCGATACATCGTCGAGAAGGGGTCGATCACGGTCGACGGCGTATCGTTGACCGTCGTCGCGGTCGACAACGCATCGTTTACGGTCTCGCTGATCCCGACCACACTCGCCCACACGACCCTGGGCACGTGCCGGCCTGGCGACATCGTGAATATCGAGGTCGACGTGATCGCGAAGTACGTGGAGCGGCTGATGGAGGGGAGGCTGACGTGATTCCGGCCGACGAACTGTTCGAGAGCGAGGCCGCGCAGGCGACCCCGCCCGGCGCTGCACCCGTCACGCCTGCGCGCCAGGCCACATCAACGAGCACCGATGGCGTGCACCTTGACTCGGTCGAGGCCGCGATCGAGGCGCTGGTCGCCGGTCGCGCGCTCGTGGTTGTTGACGACGAGGATCGTGAGAATGAGGGTGACCTCATCTTCGCGGCCAGTGCCGCGACAGCCGAACTGGTCGGCTTCATGATCCGCCACACGTCGGGGTACATCTGCGTGGGGATGAGCGGCCACGATCTCGATCGGCTCGGGCTGCCGCCGATGACGGCTGTGAACGAGGACCGCAAGGGCACGGCATACGCGGTGTCCGTCGACGCCCGCGATGTCGAGTCCACGGGCATCTCCGCACTCGATCGCGCGCGCACGATCAAGGTCCTGTCCGACTCGGCCACCGAGCCATGGGAGCTCACCCGTCCGGGGCATGTCATGCCGCTTCGTGCTGTGCCCGGTGGTGTTCTTCGCCGAGCCGGCCATACCGAGGCGGCAGTCGATCTGGCCCGCATGGCCGGCCTGTCGGCCGCCGGTGCCCTGTGCGAGCTGGTCAACGACGACGGCACCATGATGCGGGCGCCACAGTGCCGGGCGTTCGCTGACGAGCATGGGCTCATCATGATCTCGATCGCTGATCTGATCCGCTTTCGCCGCCGCACCGAGAGTCTCGTCGAGCGGGTGGCGAAGACGAAACTGCCGACCGAGTTCGGCGAGTTCACGGCGTACGGCTACCGGAGCGACAGCGATGACTCCGAGCACACGACGGCGAGGACATCCTCGTCCGCGTTCACTCCGAGTGCCTCACGGGCGACGTCTTCGGATCCTTCCGCTGCGACTGTGGCCCGCAACTGCATGCATCGCTGCGTCGCGTGGCAGCCGAGGGCCGCGGAGTCGTCCTGTACGTCAAGGGACACGAGGGCCGTGGCATCGGGCTGCTCCACAAGCTGCGCGCCTACACGCTGCAGGACGATGGTCGCGACACTGTCGATGCCAACCTCGAGCTGGGGCTGCCGGCTGATGCTCGTGACTACGGCGTCGGTGCGCAGATCCTCGCTGACATCGGCATCCACAGCATGCGACTGCTGACGAACAACCCAGCAAAGCGGGCGGGGCTCGAGGGTTACGGGCTCACGATCGTCGAGCGTGTTCCGCTCGAAATCCACCCGAACGAGCACAACGCCGTCTATCTGCAGACCAAGGTCGACCGGATGGGTCATCTGCAGGGAGTCGATCCCGAGGTGGGTGCATGAGCGGCGCGGGAGGACCCACGATCGGCGTCAACGGCGAAGGCGTGCGCGTTGCGATCGTCGCTGCCTCCTGGCATGAGGTCGTCATGGACGGGCTGATCGCCGGTGCTGCGCGGGCCTGCCATGAGGCGAATGCCGAGGCGACCCTCATTCGCGTGGCCGGTTCGTTCGAGTTGCCCGTCGTGGCGCAGGCCTGCGCCGAGTCACCCCACTATGACGCGGTCGTCTGCCTGGGAGTGATCATCCGTGGTGGCACGCCGCACTTCGAGTTCGTCTCGAAGGCCACCACTGATGGGCTGACCCGCGTTGCCCTCGATACCCGCACGCCCATCGGCTTCGGCGTGCTGACCTGCGACGACGAGGCCCAGGCCCTGGACCGGGCCGGGCTGCCGGAGTCGAGCGAGGACAAGGGCGCGGAGGCCTCCCTGGCGGCGATCATGACCGCCATCACCCTGCGTGACCTGCGCAACGAGGCTCGCCAATAGGCTGATGCCGTGAAGACATTTGACGAGCTGTATGCCGAACTGCTGCGCAAGACCACCTACCGCGACGAGGACTCGGGCACCGTCCGTCTGGTCGACTCGGGCGTCCACGAGATCGGCAAGAAGGTCGTCGAGGAGGCCGCCGAGGTGTGGATGGCCGCCGAGCATGAGGGCAAGGACCGGGCGGCCGAGGAGATCTCCCAGCTGCTGTACCACATTCAGTGCCTGATGCTGGCCAGCAAGGTCAGCCTCGAAGACGTCTACCGCAGGCTCTGACCAATGCTGCGCGTCGCCGTACCCAACAAGGGCCAACTGGCCGAGCCCGCGCGAAGCATGCTGACCGAGGCCGGCTATCTGCGCTCGGCGAGCACGCGCGAACTCGTCGTCCACGATCCGGAGAACGACGTCGAGTTCTTCTTCCTGCGTCCCCGCGATATCGCGATCTACGTGGGCGAGGGCACGCTCGACCTCGGAATCACCGGGCGCGACATGCTGCTCGACAGCGCCGCCCAGGCCGACGAGATCCTGCCGCTCGGGTTCGCCCCGTCGTCCTTCCGGCTTGCTGCCCCAATCGGCATGGCCAAGCAACCGGCTGACCTCGCCGGCCTGACGATCGCAACCTCCTATGCCGGCGTCCTCGAGGCGTATCTGGCCCGCGAGGGCATCGAGGCCCGAGTGATCGAGCTCGACGGTGCAGTGGAGAACGCAGTCGCCCTTGGCGTGGCCGATGCCGTCGCAGATGTCGTCGCTACGGGGACGACCCTGCGCAAGGCGGGTCTCGAACTCGTCGGCGAGCCCATCCTCACCTCGGAGGCGCTCGTGATCCGGCGTTCCGGTGCTCCGCAGATCCCGGCGGTCGAGACCTTCGTACGCCGTTTGCACGGCGTGATGGTCGCCCGCTCGTACGTCCTCGTCGACTACGACATCCTCACCGAGAAGATCGAGCAGGCCTGCGCGATGACGCCGGGCATCGAGTCACCGACCGTCTCGTCGCTGCACGATCCGCTGTGGTCCGCAGTTCGTGCGATGGTCCCTTCAGCCGATGTGCACGGTGTGATGGACGAGCTGTACGACCTCGGTGCGCGCGGCATCCTGGTCACGGATATCCACGCCTGCCGCCTGTAGCGGCCGCTGCTCGAGCAACTACTGGATCCGCACGCCACGCCGCAGCGCGGGGATGGTCGCGAACTGGGCCGCTCCGACGATGGCGAGCAGGGTGAATGTCAGCGGCCAGGAGCCGAACAGGTCCATGAGCCCGCCTGCCACCAGAGGGCCGAAGCTCGCTGTCAGGTAGGTGACCGAGAACGCCATCGCGGTCAGTCGCGCCGAGGCCGACGGGTCGACGGCCCACTCGCTCAGCAGTGCGAGGCCCATGGCGAACCCCGCGCCGAGCGTGATGCCGAAGACGGCGACGACGACACCGGGCAGGACTCCGGGTGCCCATCCGATGGCGAGCAGGCTGAGGAGGCAAACGCCAAGCGTCACGGCGTAGACGGTTCGCCGGGCGGGCGCGCGCTCGGCCACGGCGGGCATGACGAGGGCCCCGATGACCTGGGAGGCCGTGAACACTCCGAGCAGCACACCTGCCTCGGACTGCACCGAGCCGCGATCGGAGAACGACGGTGCCAGCCAGGCCAGCGTTGTGTAGAAGATGATCGAGTTGCATACGAGGTAGGCCGTCAACGACCACGCGGGACGCGATCGCCACGGTAGGTCGCGAACATGCACCGCGGGGCGGGTCGCGGTGACCTCGCGGTCCGCGTCGACCTGATGGCCCTTCTCCTCCACGAGGTACCAGACCACGAAGGCGAGCGCGGCGGGCAGCGCCCAGAACGCGAGGGCTCGCTGCCAGGAGCCCAGCCCGTCCACAGGCCCGTGGCCAGCCCGCCCCGGCTGGGCAGCTGCTCGCGTACGACGCTGGGGACCAGCCCGGCTGCAAGGGCGATGCCGATCCCGACGATCAGCGCCGACAGGTGGAGCACCCCGGGAGTGGCGCCGGCCAGCCGCATCACGAGCGCCGCGGTGATCAGGGCCAGGGCCAGGCCGACCGTCTGTCGCCGGCCGATCCGTCGCGCGACTCGGGGCACGACGAGGGCGAAGGCACCCATGCACAGCACTGGCAGCATCGTGAGGCTGCCGATGACGGCACCGGACCAGCCGGTGGCATCGGCGATATCGGATTCGACGGCAGGCAGGCTCGCCAGCGCTATCCGCAGGTTCATCGCGACGAGGGAGATGGCGACCAGCACCAGCCAGCGGGGGCGGCGGCTCGGCGGGTCAGTCACCGCCCGATTGTGCTCCCGTACGCTGGCGCCGTGATGGCAGGGTCGGACGGGGCATCGAGTCTGGGCCGCGGGCGTTCGCTTGCCGAGCCTGCCTTCCCCACCGACGACGGCACGGCGGACCCGCGGATGCGGGCGCTGATCGCCTCGGCGGCTGCGGGGGAGGTGCCCGTGCTGGCCGCCGCCCGGAAGCTGCGCGAAGCGCGATTGCTGACGGCCGTTGTCGCGGTGCTCGATGCGCTGGACGAGGCCGGGGGCGACAAGGACAGCCACATGGCTGTGGTGTCGATGGTCAGTGAGAGTGGAGAGCGCGGCCTGCTGGCCTTCACCGGGGTGGACTCGGTGGCCGGCTGGGATCCGCAGGCCCGTCCCGTGCCGGCATTGGGGCGGGACGTGGCTCGGGCCGCCATCGAGGACGGAGCCGCTGCCGTCGTCGTCGATGTATCGGGTCCGCAGCGGCTCGTGATCGACGGTCCGGCGCTGATTGCCCTGGCCGACGATCTCGACCTGCGGGCGGTGGCGGCCCTGGTCGAGGCCGCACTGGCCCCGCTGACCTCCGACGGCTGGGCAGCGGCGAATACCGTCGATGCCCGCCCACTGGATGCCGGCGTCGATGTCATCGTCCAACTGGTGGCCAGCACGGACAGCCACCCGGATGGGCGCCTGCTCACCGACGTCGCTCAGCAGGCCGCGGGCCTCATCTCCGCCCGACCCGACATCCACCGGCTCGCCCCCGGGGGTATCGGGGTCACGTCCGACAGTGGTGCCGACAGCGCGGGCTAGTAGACCGGACCGGTCAGGTCCTCGCCCGGGCCCATGCCGGGTGCATCGGGGAAGGCCGAGGCCTCACGGAAGGCCCGCTGCAGAGCAGTGAGGCCGTCGCGCAGGGGTGCGGCATGCATGCTGCCGATCATCGGGGCCGCGGCCGTGACGAGGCCGGCAAGCGAACCGATCAGGATCCGGGCCTCCGCCAGATCGGCGGGTCGGTCGTCGTCGCCCAATCCGCAGGCGACCGCGGACGCCGACATCAGGTGCATCGCCACGGTGAGGACGACCTCGACGGCCGGGACGTCGGCGATATCGAGCCCGAAGGCGGCGGATTCGGGCATCTGGCTCATGGCTGGTAGCCTGTCACCCGATCGACTCGGTGCTTGCACTGGGTCGCGCAAGCGGAGTCCTCGACTCCCACCTGCGGATCGCCCTGCACCATCAGATCCCGTGGGTCAGGCGTGCCAGCCGATGTCGGCCGGAGCATGCCCTCCGAGGCCTTCGTGCGCGCCGCGCCGAGGGCCTTCTGCCTTCCCGGAGCGGGTTTCCGTGCACTGGAAGCGAGGAGGCGCCATCACCGTCGAAGCCAGGATCAATGACCGGATCCGCGTGCCTGAGGTCCGTCTCGTCGGACCCAATGGCGAGCAGGTCGGGATCGTCCGTATTGAGGACGCCCTGCGCCTGGCCGTCGAGGCAGATCTCGACCTGGTCGAGGTCGCCCCGCTGGCCAAGCCCCCCGTTTGCAAGCTGATGGACTTCGGCAAGTTCAAGTACGAGGCGGCGCTCAAGGAGCGCGAGTCACGTCGGAACCAGACGCACACGGTCATCAAGGAGATGAAGCTCCGCCCGAAGATCGACCAGCACGACTACGAGACCAAGAAGGGTCACGTCGAGCGGTTCCTGAAGGCGGGCGACAAGGTCAAGATCACGATCATGTTCCGCGGACGCGAGCAGAGTCGGCCCGAACTGGGTCTGCGACTGCTCGGCAAGCTCGCCGAGGACGTTGCCGAGCTCGGCTTCGTCGAGGCGACGCCCAAGCAGGACGGCCGCAACATGCTCATGGTCCTCGCACCGCACCGGAAGAAGTCCGAGTTGGCCAAGGCTCACTCCGCCGCCGAGGTGGAGCAGGTCGAGCTCGCCGGACTGGCTGGGGTCGATGTCGAGGTCGATGTCGAGGCCGAGACCGCCTGACGCTCCGTACCACCGCACCGGGGACCTGAACGGTTCCCCACAGACCCCCCGGCCCACCGGCCGGACCAGGAAGAACGAGGACAGCAGATGCCGAAGCAGAAGACGCACAGTGGTGCCAAGAAGCGGTTCAAGGTGACCGGTTCCGGCAAGATCACGCACGAGCAGGCCAACCGTCGCCACCTGATGGAGGTCAAGTCCAGCAAGCGCACCCGCAAGCTGGAGTCCGACCAGGTCGTCTCTCCCGCCGATCTCAAGAAGGTCAAGCGCCTCCTCGGTCGCTGATCTCTTTCCCACTTTCCACGCAACGAACCTCAGGAGAAAGCCATGGCACGCGTCAAGCGCGCAGTCAACGCACAGAAGAAGCGCCGGGACATGCTCGAGCGCGCATCCGGTTACCGCGGTCAGCGGTCTCGGCTGTACCGCAAGGCCAAGGAGCAGGTCACCCATTCGCTCGTCTACGCGTATGCCGATCGGCGCGCCCGCAAGGGTGACTTCCGTCGGCTCTGGATCCAGCGCATCAACGCCGCCTGCCGCGCCAACGGGATGACGTACAACCGCTTCATCCAGGGTCTCAAGATCGCTGGTGTCGAGGTCGACCGTCGCATGCTGGCCGAACTCGCCGTCAACGACGCCCCGGCATTTGCCACCCTCGTCGACGTGTCGCGCGCATCACTGCCGGCATCGGCGCTCTGAGCCGACGTTCCAAGGTGTCCCCGTCGCAGCGGGTGACCTCGGTGAAGTCCGACCGGGTCACCGCGGTGCGTGCCCTGCACGCTCGACAGGGACGCCGTAAGACCGGACGCTTCGTGGTCGAAGGACCGCAAGCGGTCCGCAGTGCCCTCGCCGCCGGCGTCGTCATCCGTGACCTGTTCATGGACGACGATGCCGGCGTCGCATTTCCCGACATCGTCGCAGCGGCCCTTGCCGCGGGTCGTGCCGTGACCTGGACGACCAATGACGTGCTCGAGGCGATGGGCGAGACCCGTCAGCCGCAGGGAGTTCTCGCGATCTGCGACCTGCTGCCCGGCGGCGATCTGGGCGCCGTGATGTCGGCTCAGGGCCCGGTGCTCGTGCTCGATCAGCTCACCGACCCCGGCAACGTCGGCACGGTCATCCGAACCGCTGATGCAGTGGGTGCTGCCGGCATCCTCCTGACGACCGGCTCGGCAGACGTGCACAACGGGAAGGTCGTGCGATCCACGGCTGGCTCGCTCTTCCACCTGCCCGTCATCTCCAATATCGACCTTGCGGAGGCTGCCGAGGCGGCGCGGGCCAACGGGCGCACGGTCGCGGTGGCAACGGGCGACGCTGATCTGGACCTCTTCGAGGCGGTGGCGGCGGGGCGGGTCGACGACCGGACCTGCTGGGTCATCGGGTCCGAGGCGCACGGCGTGAGTGAGCAGGGGCGGTCATTGGCAGATGTAGCCGTCCGGATCCCCATGGCCGGTCGGGCTGAGTCGCTGAATGCCTCCGTGGCGGCCGCCGTTGTGCTCTATGTCACCGCCTATCCGGCCTCCTCGACACCGGAGAGCCGATTCGGGCTATCCGGCCCCAGATGACAGACTAGGCGCCATGAGCGACCCGGCAGCCGAGTACATCAGCCTCCCCGTTTTCGCGGAGAGCGGCTACGTCGTCATCGACTCCTACGACCAGTCCCAGGATCCCGACGAGGGGGCCGACCTGACCTTCGTCGACTGGAAGTCGTCGGGTGACACGCGATTCGCGCCCCTTGCGAGCGCCTATGGCGACATGGAGTGCGACGGCTTCTGGAACCACGACCCTGCCAAGACCGACAAGGACGGCGTGTGGGTGCCGGCGAATGTCGATGTCGCCCCCCGCCTCGTCGCTCGGGCGAACGAGCCCGGCGCGAACATCGGGCGATGCCGCGTCATCGAACTGCAGCCGAATACCTACGCCGACGCGCTCTACAACATGCACCGCGACGACAACAACCGGCTCAACCCCGAGGGCACCGGCTGGATTGTGCGCGCGTTCTTCAACTTGACCGATAACCCCGACACGATGATGATCCTGCGCGAGGACCGCGACGATCCGTCGACCGAGACCAGGGTGCCGCTGCCGGCAGGTGCACAGGCGGTCATCGACACGCAGCGGCTGTGGCACGCCGTGTGGCATCCCGGTCCCGACCCTCGCTACTGCCTGATCACTTCGTACACGAGCGGGCCCGAACTGGGCGCGTGGC
>JAPLBU010000126.1:0-7181 GCA_026392575.1 Actinomycetota bacterium
AGGCCGACTTCGTCGTGCCGTTCGACGGTGCCCACGCGCTGCTCACGCCGGAGCAGGCCGCGGAGCTGGTCAGCATCCCGTTCCTGCCGCGGGAGCCGGGCAGCGATCTGCGCGAACTCGTGCACGACCACCTCGTCGATCTGAACCCGATGCGGGTGAAGCCGGGCGACCTCCTCGCGATCTACGACTCCTGGCTGCTTCCGGAGGTCTCGTACCTGCCGTCGGTGCTCGAGCGCTTCGAACTGTTCGCCAAGTGCGTGCCGACGGCGATGATCGGCTACGACACCCTGCCCATGTCCGAGCCGGCCAACTACCGGTTCCGACCGGGCACCGCGGCCTGGGTCAGCGAGTACTTCCGGCACCTGGCCACCGCCGGCGCGGTGATCTGCATCAGCGACTACGCCCGCGACGCGATCCTGGGCCGCCTACGCCGCGACCCGGCGCTGCCGATCACCGTCGCCCACCCCGGCGGCGATCACCTGCCGACGCGGACTGCCAACCCGCCAGAGCACCCCGTTTTCGCCCGTCTGGGGACGCTGGAGGCCCGAAAGCGGCCCGTCGAGATCGCTGAGGCCTTCCGGGCAGCCGTCGGCTCAGGCGGCTCAGAGTCCGAGCTGCTCTTCATCGGCGGGGCATCCTCCTCCGACGAGGGGATAAACCGGGCAATTCGGGAGCAGGTAGCCCTGGGTGGCGTGCGCTGGGTCGAGGGCGCCAACGATGGCGAGGTGCACGATCTCGTGCACTGCTCGAGTGCCTTCCTGTCGATCGGGGTCGAGGGCTACGGCATCCCGGTGCTCGAGGCCATCCGGCTCGGCACGCCCGTGCTTTTCGACGGGATCCAGCCGGCGGGTGAGTTGATGCGGGGCCGGGGTGCGCAGCGGATCGATGGCCTGTCACCAGCCGGTCTGGCGGCCGCCTTCGCCGAGTACTCGCAGGCCGGCGCGCTCGATGCCCACTCGCAGGCCGGCGCGCTCGATGCCCTGCGCGGCGAAGTGCAGCCGGAAGACGTCCCGACCTGGCGCGCGTTCGCCGAGGGTGTTTCCCAGGCGGTCGCGGCCCGATGACCCGCTGGTCCTGGGTCTGGATTCCCGTCGCGTTCTTCGTGATGTGCGCGGGCTGGGCGCTCACCTCACCGGTGGGCTCAGCGCCCGACGACGACTACCACCTGACCTCGATCTGGTGCGCCCAGGGCGTGCAGGCCGGCGTGTGCGAGGAGTCGCCGACCGACCCGATGGCTCGGCTCGTGCCGCGCAATGTGGTGCAGGCGTCGGACTGCTACCGCTTCGACGGAAGCGTCTCCGCAGGTTGCACGGCCACGGTCCGCGACGACGCGACGCTCGTCGAGACGACGCGGGTCAACGAGACCGTTCATCTGTACCCCAAGGGCTACTACCTGACGATGTCGGCCTTCGTCGGACCCGATGTCGAGCACTCCGTGCTGATGATGCGGTTGTTCAACGCGGCCATCGCCGCGCTGCTGCTCGCGGCGCTGCTGCGATTGGTCCCATCCGGTCTGGCCGCGGCCGCGGTCGGAGCGATCGCGGTGACCTTCATCCCGCTGGGCGTGGCAACGGTCGCATCGACGAACCCGAGTGCCTGGACGATCATCGGCATCGGCACCTACTGGGCCTTCGCGGTGGCCTTCCTACGCCACCGCAACTGGCGTGACCGCCGCGGTCTCCTGCTCGGGGCCTGCACGGTTGTGGCTGCAGTCCTCGCGATGAGCTCGCGCGTCGATGCGAACGCATACGTCCTCATCGCAACCGTCCTGGCGCTGACGGTCAGCGGGTGGCGTCGTGCCCTGCGCACCCCCGGCCGGCTGGCGCTGCTCGCGGCACTGTCGATCGCCGCAGTGGTCACGTACCTGACGGTCTCCCCGACTGTGGTCGACGGTGATCCGATGGGCACGACCGACGCGGGCGGCGGCCTGCTGCTCACGAACCTCGCCTACCTGCCCGTGCTGTTCCAGGGCATCGTCGGTGGTACGCAGCTGGGCTGGAACGACACGTTGATGCCGCCACTCATCCCCGTGGTGGGCGTCATCGTGCTCGGTGCGCTGCTCTACCGCGGCTTGCAGCAGCCGACTCGGCGCGTTCTGGTCACGACCGGGATGGCGGCGCTGGTGCTGGTGGCCGTCCCCATGACGTTCCTGCAACTGCAGCACCTGGGTGTGGGCGAGGTCGTGCAACCGCGCTACCTGCTGCCATTGCTGACCCTGCTGATCGGCGTCGTCAGCCTCGGTCCGCGCCTCGGTGTGGGAGTCCCTCTGCCCCGTGTTCCGCAGGTGCTAATCGCGACCGCGCTGTCGATCAGTGCCGTCCTCGCGTTCTGGGCGAATGCCCATCGGTACTTCGCTGGCTCCGGCTTCGGGCTGTTCGACCCGAAGGTCTCGCCGGAGTGGCTGAGCAGCACGGGTATCCCGCTATGGCTCACTACACTTGCGTCGGTAGTGGCAAGTGTCGCCTTCGTGTCTGGAGTGTTCATGGCCGTCAGTCGATCCGCCTTGCGCGGGTGACGACGATGCATCAGCGGACCCTGGTCGCCATCCCTGCCTGGAACGAGGAAGGCTCGATCGCCGACGTCATCGCCAAGGTGCAGGAGCATCGGCCTGATGCCGACATCCTCGTCGTGAATGACGGCTCGTCCGACGGCACCGCCGTGCTGGCGGCGGCGGCGGGAGCGACTGTGGTTTCCCTGCCATTCAACGTCGGTGTCGGGGGAGCCATGCGCACGGCCTTCCTCTACGCCAAGCGCGAGGGCTACCACGCGATGGTCCAGGTCGACGCTGATGGCCAGCACGATCCGGCGGACCTTGACCGGGTGCTCGACGGACTGGCGGAAGCAGACGTGGTCGTGGGCACGCGATTCCATCCCGACTCGATGTATTTCGTGGGCGGCCCGCGGCGCTGGGCCATGGTCCTGCTCTCGAAGGCGCTCAGCCGCATGAACAAGGGGACGATCTCGGACCCGACCTCCGGCTTCCGTTCGGCGGGGCCGAAGGCCATCAACCTCTTCGCAGTCGAGTACCCCGCCGACTATCTGGGAGACACGGTCGGCTCGCTGGCTATCGCCATCAGGCATGGACTGGTGATCCACGAGACCCCGGTGACGATGTACTTCCGCCAGACCGGACGACCGAGTAAGAACGCGGTCTGGTCTGCGCTCTATCTCGGCCGCGCAACGTTGGCCATCATCGCGACGAGCCTCAAGGGTGGCTACACATCCAGGGGTGACGCATCGTGACGGCTCAACTGCTCGGTGCTGGCGCGGCGATCATCACCTTCATCTTTGTCTTCAACCTGTTGCGTCGCGGCGTGCTGCGCGAGAAGTACGCCGTCCTGTGGCTGTTCTTCTCCGGCGCCGCACTCTTCTTCGCGATCTTCCCCGGTGCCCTGGTCTGGATCAGCGGAGTGCTCGGCGTCGCCGAGCCGGTGAACCTGCTCTTCTTCTTCACCGTGGTGCTGCTCATCCTGGTGAGCGTGCAACTGAGCTATGAGCTCAGCCGCCATGAGGCACGCATCCGCAGGCTGGCGGAAGAGGTCGCGCTGCTGGACCAGGAGATCCAGCAACTGCGGGAGAACCGTGCCGACGACTGAGCCGGTTCTGGTCATGGCGTTCAACCGCCCGGATCACCTCGAGGTTCTGCTGGCCCGCCTTCGACAGGTGGAACCGACGCGGCTCTACGTAGCGATCGACGGCCCGCGGGGGTCAAGAGACGGCGAGGCCGCCCAGGTGCAGGCCTGCCGCGATCTCGTCGCCTCGGTCGACTGGAACTGCGACGTCAAGACTCTCGTCCAGGAGACGAACCTCGGCTGCGGTCTGGGGGTGAGCACCGCGATCAGCTGGTTCTTCGCGAACGAGGATCGCGGCATCATCCTCGAGGACGACATCATCCCCGATCCGTCGTTCTTCCCCTACTGTGCCGAGCTCCTCGAACGGTACGAGATGGACGAGCGGGTGTTCGCCATCTCCGGCTGCAACTTCGTCCCGCCGGAGGCGCAGAGCCATCCCGATCTGCCTTACCGCTTCAGCCAGGTTCCCCACATCTGGGGCTGGGCCACGTGGCGGCGATCGTGGGACAAGCACCGCCTCGATATCGCCGGCTGGCGCCAGGAACTCCCGCCCACGAAGCTCTGGGCACGTGCTGGTCACTCACTGCCGGCGAGCGTCTACTGGGCGAGCACGTTCGAACTCCTTGCCCGCAAGGAGGTCGATACCTGGGACGGCCAGTTCGTGCTGGCCTCGATGGTGTCCCACCAGCTGACGGCGACGAGCAACGTGAATCTGATCGAGAACATCGGGTTCGGTGAGACGGCCACCCACACCGTCGAGGACCGCAAAGAGCTCCAGCCGATCCTGGCCATGGCATCACCGATCGCCCAGGTGCCGGTCGCGCTGGACGCCAAGGCCGATGCCTGGACCCGCAAGCATCATTTCCGTGCAACGTGGCGGGGCATGCTCGACCAGGCGGACCGCTACCGTAAGCAGCGGAAAGCGAGGGCATCGTGACGATTGCCAAGGGCCGCGTGCTGGTCACCGGCGGAGCCGGGTTCATCGGCTCGCACCTGTGCGAGCGGCTGCTCGACGACGGTTATGACGTGCTGTGCGTCGACAACTACTACTCGTCGACCAAGGACAACATCGCGCACCTGCTGCCCAACCCGCGCTTCGAGGTGATCCGGCACGACGTCACCTTCCCGCTCTACGTCGAGGTCGACGAGATCTACCACCTGGCCTGCCCGGCCTCTCCGATCCACTACCAGCGCGATCCGGTGCAGACCACCAAGACGGCGGTGCACGGCTCGATCAACATGCTGGGTCTGGCGAAGCGCACCGGTGCGAAGATCCTCACCACCTCCACATCCGAGGTCTATGGCGACCCGATGGTGCACCCCCAGACCGAGGACTACTGGGGCAACGTCAACCCGATCGGTCCGCGGGCCTGCTACGACGAGGGCAAGCGCGCGGCGGAGACCCTGTTCTTCGACTACTACCGGCAGCATGACCTGAACATCAAGGTCGTGCGCCTGTTCAACACCTACGGGCCGCGCATGCATCCGCATGACGGCCGCGTGGTCTCCAACTTCGTCGTGAGCGCACTCACCGGCAAGCCGCTGACGATCTACGGCGAAGGCCAGCAGACGCGGTCCTTCCAGTACATCGACGACCTCATCCGCGGTCTGGTCGCGATGATGGCCACTAGCGACGAGGTCACCGGCCCGATCAACCTCGGCAACCCGGGTGAGTTCACCATCGCCGAGCTCGCCGCGATGGTGCTTGAGCAGACCGGATCCGACTCCGGCATCGAGTACCTCCCGCTTCCGCAGGACGACCCGGTGCGCCGCCAGCCCGACATCACCCGGGCCAAGGCGACGCTCGGCTGGGAGCCGACCATCCCTCTTGCCGACGGACTGGCAAGGACGATCGCGTACTTCCGCGAGACCCTCGGCGCGTAGTCGGCAACTGCGTATGACTGCTCAGATCGCCGTGGGGACCGGACTGGTCCTGATTTCGTGGGCAGTGAGCCTTGCCGTCCTTGGCCTGCTGGGTCTGGCCCCTGCCGTTCTGGTCGCTGGACGTCGCTGGTCGGTGACGACTGTGCGGGCGAGCCTGTGGTGGGGCCTGGCCATCGCTGCGGTGTCCGTCATGGTCATCAACCAGTGGTTCCCCCTTCCTGTGGCGGGCATCCTGCTGGCGATGCGAGCAAGGAAGGCAGGTGGTTACCGCCTTCACCTCGTGTTCCGGCGTTGGCCCGTCATCGTGATCGCGGTGCTTGCGATCGCCACGGTCTACATGGCGGTTGCCGCGCTCGGGCCGGTCACGAACTATGACTCCGGGCTGTACCACCTCGGCGCGATCCGTTATGACGGGGACTACGTGACCGTCCCCGGTCTGGCCAACCTGTACTTCCCGTTCGGATACGCGAATAGCGAGTTCCCGATGGCGGCCTTCCTGGGCAATGGTCCGTGGTCGGGGGAGGGTTTCCGGCTGCTCAACGGCCTGATCATGGTCGCGGGTGGTGTTGACCTGACGTTGCGCCTACTGAGCCGGCGCCTGTCCACCGGCACCTTCGTCCTGATGATGGGTGTTGCCGTCGCGTGGCTGCCGATGGTTGCGCTGTCGGACTACTGGGTCACCAGTCCGACCTCGGACTCCGCGGTGTTCCTGCTGACGATCGTGGCTGTCGCCTATCTGGCCGACGCACTCTCCGGCCGACGCCACTGGGTGCCGGATGCCGCGGTGGCGATCGTGATCACGTTCGTCCTTGTCTCCCTGCGTCCGATGATGGTGCTCTTCGCTCTCCCGCTCGTCATCGTGGTGCTCGGCTGGGGTCGGCATGTGCGCAGGACGCGTATCGCGGCCGCACACGGCAGGGTGACGGTCGGTCTCGTTCTCGGCCTGGGCATCCTGGGTGCGATGGCGATCACGGCACGTGACTACGTCCTCAGCGGGTGGCTGCAGTTCCCGCTGTCGATACTGCCCTTCTCGGTCGAGTGGCGAGCTCCTGACCCGACCTGGGCACGCACCGCGACTCTCGGGGCGGCACGTGATCCTGCTGATCTGTGGAATGCGGCCGAGAACTGGCAGTGGATAGGGGTCTGGATTGCAGCGCTGCGACACCAATGGGAGACGTATGCGGTGATCGCCCTGGCCGTGGCGACCATCGTCGTCCTCCTGGTGGCGCGGCAGCACGGGCTCCGGGTCAAGGCGTTGCTTCTTGTCATGACTCCCAGTGCGATCGCTGTCGTGGTCTGGTGGATCGCTACTCCGCCGTCCTTCCGGTTCATCTGGGGGCCGCTGTTCACTCTGGCCGCCATTCCGCTCGGCTGGGCAGGTGCGCGGCTGTATCGATCACGCCGGCCAGGAGTTGTCGTGGGAAACCGGGCCCTGGGGTTGTGGTCGCTGGCGGTTGTGTTGGCGATCCTCCCGGTGGTCGTCTTCTCGGCACTGTTCCGCCTGCAGGTCGGGGCCATGACCGACAACCGCGAGATGGCGATCGGTCCGCTCTCGCTGGGTTATGCGGTGGCGCCGGTGCCGGTTGCAGAGACCCGCGAACAGACCCTCGGCAGCGGCCTCACTGTGCTCTTTCCCGTGCAGAGTGATCAGTGCTGGAACGCCTACCCGCTGTGCACGGCTCAACTTGACGGGGCGGTCGGTCTGCGTGGGTCGACTCTGCAGAA
>JAPLBU010000126.1:7257-17912 GCA_026392575.1 Actinomycetota bacterium
TCGGCGTGCGGTCCAGCGGCGAGCAGGGTAGGTGAGCCCGGATCGTAGGAAATCGCGGGCCTTCAGCACGTCGTGGCGGGTTCGGCTGGGCGCGAGTCCCACACACGCGTCGAACGTGCCGGTTGCCACGGCTGCCTCCTCGGCGAAGGACGATGCATTGAAGTAGACCAGCCCTCGCGAGTGCGTGAGCAGCAGCCAGTCGGTCATAGCCGGTAGGCCGGCATCCGCCGAGGCTCGGTCGAAACTCCCAGCCTCGGACGTCCACGGCGCAAAGCCCCGACCCGTCGCCATGTCCACCCAGTTGGCGCGGGTGCGTGCCGAATCCGCAGCGACGAAGAGGTCGGTCAAGCTGGTCTCCTCGCGGAGTGACTCAAGAGCCCGGATGATCTCCCGCTTGAGAGGGGCTTGGTAGGCCCGGTCGGTGTAGCGCAGGTGCACAGCGAGGTAGGCGGGGTGTTCGCGCACTCGGGCGTTGACGGGGTCCGCAAGGCCGGGCGCCCAGTCGATGCCCTGATAGAAATCCGCCCGCTGACCGACGAACGTCTCCTCGTCGGTCGGGAGGCAGAACTTCCCGCCAGCGATGATGACGAGGGTCTCGGGGCGTGAGGGGTGAGCGAGTGCTGCCGGCAGTTCGCTCATGAACGCCTGTTCGCCGAGGTCGTGCCCTGCGAGCACCACCAATCGACGTTCCGGCAGGACGGTGAGCAGGCGTGGCAGGTCGTCATGGGGCTGACCGAAGAGAGCTGTCGCATCCGCGGCAGAGACGAAGGTGCTGGTGTCGATGGTGAAGAGGAGATCGGCAGGGGCCCCGGCGGCTGGTTGGGGTTCCCACAGGACCTGCAGGGGGACATCGAGGGTCCGGGCGAGGATGCTCGCGCTGGCCCAGGCCTGTAGCCGGTTCACATACCCGTTGCGAGGCACGACCACGATGCGCGTGAGGGAGTGCTCGTAGCGCATACAGTCTCCGCCGCCTCGGGGTCGCACCGATCCTAGGTGAGCCACGGGGCGACCTAGACTGGCGGCGTGCGCCTCGACCTGGATGAGCAGATCTTCGCCATTCAGCGCTACGGCGGTATCTCGCGGTTGTTCGCCGAACTGGCCCGTCAGTTCGTGACGAATGCGGTCCCCGACGTCGAACTGCTCCCGATCGACGCTCCTATCGTCACGCGCTACATCCTGGATCATCCGGAACTGAGCGATCCGCTGAAGGCGCGCGAGGCACGCAATGAGTGGACGGCGCTCGCCCGGTATATGTCGCGGATCAGGGTTGCCACGTCATGCGATGTCGTGCACAACACGTTCTACCTACCGCACGGCCTGGCACCGATCAGAGGTGCGAAGCGAGTGGTCACCGTCCACGACATGATTCCGGAACTACTTCCGGGCACCCGCCGTCTGGACCGGCTCACCCTCAAGCGGCACTATGTCGAGCGCGCGGATCACGTGATCTGTGTGTCTGAGGCGACCCGGCGGGATCTGCTTCGCGTCTATGGCCAGGTCAAGGCGCCGGTGTCGGTGGTGCATCACGGAGTCGACGCACGGTTCCACCCCGGCGTGCCCCGACTGGACTTCCTTCCCGATCGGTATGTGCTGTTCGTGGGCAACCGCGATGCCTACAAGGATGCCGACGTGCTCTTCCGGGCCTTTGCGATCGTGGCCGCGAAGGATCCCGACCTGCAGTTGCTGTGTGTAGGCGGTGCCGGGCTGTCGTCACGCGATGTCGGCATGCTCGAGACCCTGGGGATCCGAGACCGCGTGTCGCAGCGCTACCTGGCCGACGATGCGATGGCCTCGGCCTACACGCATGCCGAGGTGTTCGTCTTCCCGTCGCGTTTCGAGGGGTTCGGCCTGCCGGCTCTGGAGGCGATGGCCAGTGGGACACCGACCATCCTTGCCAATGCGACCTCCCTTCCCGAGGTGGGGTGCGACGCTGCCGCCTACTTCGAGCCGGGCCGCGTAGACGAGCTTGCCGAGGTCATGAACTCGGTTCTGGGCGACGCGGAACTGCGCGCTCGCATGGTGACGGCCGGACTGGAGCGGGCCGCGGGCTTCACTTGGGGCCGGACGGCGGAGCGCACGGCGGACGTATATCGGAGCCTCCTCCAGTAACCTGAGTACTCGATATGGACACCCGTCGCAGTTCTCAGCCACGCACTCGAGCGGAGCATGACTCCCTCGAGGGGTACCTGGCCTCCGTGCTCACGGAGCAGCAGCGCGCAAACGTGCTGCTCATCTCGTTCAGCCAGTGGGACTTCACGACCGGGGCCGTGGCCGAGACTGCAGTAACGCTGAATGAGATGGGTGCCGGAGTATCGCTGGCCCTGTGGGCGGGCTGCACCCCGCTGAAAGACGTCGGCTGGACCACGATGCCGACGGTGGCCCGGGTTCTTCGCTCACCGTCGCGAGACCAGCGCCTTGCGCAGGCACTGTCGGCTGCGGGTCTGCCCGATGGCGCATTCGCCGACCCGCCGTTGGCCAGGTGGTCACCAGCAGAGCCGCTAAGCATCCCCAGCCTGCTGAACCGAACCGCCATCCGCACCATGCGGTACCGGGGCAGCGACCTCGGGCGGGCCATCCTCCAGGTGGCGCCCGATCGCAACACTCCGGTGACGGATGCCTTCATCTGGCCGAAGGCATGGGTTGAGGCGACGACAAGGTCCTACGCGTATGCCTACGACCAGGCGACTGCGCTGATGCAGCAGCGCGGGGTCACGGCCGTCATCGTCTACAACGGGCGCTTCCTGCACGACAGCGCTGCTGCCGGTGCGGCCGAGGCCATGGGTCTTCCCGTTATTGCCTACGACATGGGCGGTAACGACACCGACTTCGATCTGACCATCGATGCGACCCACGACTGGTCCGCACTGCAGGGCCGGATGAAGCGCATATACGACACCTGGTCCGTTGACGAGCGGGATGAGCTCGGCAGCAGCTGGTTCCTCGAGCGCACGAACCATGTCGATCCGCGGAACTCGCTGTTCGTCGAATCCCAGGAGATCGGCGCAGGCATCGAGCGGCCCGACACCGACTGCCTTGTCGTCTTCTTCAGTTCGTCAGGTGATGAGATCTCTGAACTGGACCTCGATTGGGGCGACTACTTCTACGGGCAGCCGGAGGCCCTGATGGCAGTGGCAGATGCGTGCCGCGCCCGGCCGGAGTGCACATTCGTCGTCCGCTCTCATCCGCACAAGCGCATGAAGCCGGCACAGGATGTGGCCGACTGGATCGCTGCCGTCGATGCAGCGGCACCGGATATCCATGTCGACCATTTCTCGGCAGTCGATTCCTATGCGCTGATGCGTCAGGCAGATGTGGTGGTCACGTACGGCTCGACCACGGGTGTTGAAGCGGCCTTTGCAGGCAAGCCGGTGATCGTGATGAGGCCGTCTGCCTACGACGAGCTGGGATGCGCGACACGTGTGCTCACTCGGGAAGAACTGGGGCGAGCGATCGACGAACGGATCCCCGGTCAGTGGGCAGGCGCCGTCTCCTACGGACTGATGATGCGCAGACGCGGCTTCTCCTACCGCTACGTCGAGATGGATGACCACGGCCGTCGGTCCCTCGCCGGAGTCGATCTGGATCAACCGAGGCAGTTGGTCCTCAATATCAGCCATGCGCGAGGCCGCCTGCAGAAGTGGGCTCTGACGCGGAAGAAGGGTGCTGCATGAGTGGGCTGCGCGACACGATCCGACGCGTTCCGTTTGCGACCGAGATCTATGAGTCGACGACCGCCAAGGCGAAAATGGTGTCGTCGCGCAAGCAAGTCCGCGCCATCCTCTCAAGCGGCGCGCAGATCAAGCTCGATCTCGGTGGTGGCTACCAGCCGGGCCGCAACGGCTGGATCAACGTCGACATTTCCCGCGAGGCTGATCTCTTCTGGGACCTGCGCCACGGGATCCCCTTCCCCGATTCGAGTGTCGACCACGTCTACTCCTCGCACCTGTTCGAGCACCTGACGTATGCGCAGGGGCAGGGCCTGCTCGACGAGAGCATGCGCGTGCTGAAGCCCGGCGGGTCCTTCTCGATCGTGGTGCCCAATGCCCGGATGTACATCGAGGCCTACCTCGGCAAGGTCGAGCTGCCGGCCGAGTACTTCGGGTGGACGCCGGCCTACAACAACACGACCGGCATCGATGCGATCAACTACATCGCCTACATGGCAGGTGAGCACACCTACATGTTCGATCAGGAGAACCTGCTGCACATCCTGTCGGGCAAGGGATTCGAGCGTGTCGTGCAGCGCGCGTTCGATCCCGCGACCGACCTGATCGAGCGCGACTACGAGTCGATCTACGCGATTGGCTACAAGCCCGCCTGACTGGCCTCAGCCGTTGACGGCATTCGCGTAGCGCTGCAGCACCCACGGCATCGCCGCGAACCGCTCGCGAACGAGTTCGGTTGGGGTGAATCGGGGCTGCTCGTAGTCCATCCCGAACAGGGCCGTCGAGAACTCGTTCTCAAGGGCAAGGCGATCGCCGGAGATCGGCGTCTTGCCCTTGTGCAGTCCGATGGTGTCGACTCCCATGATGGTGCCCGCGGGGCCGCAGAGTTCGGTGACGTTGTCCCACAGTCCGGCCTTGCGCACCGCCTCGTCGGTCTTGCGACCGTCGCCGCGCAGCCCCCACGGGAGACTGCGATGCGAACCCTTCAGGTAGACGTGCGGGCCCGAGTCGGGGGTGACGTCGGTGAGATAGATGAAGAACTTCAGGAACGAGAGGCGATCGCGGTCCTGGTGGAATAGCTGGGCGTTGATGTCGGCGTCCTCGGCGCGCTGCACGGTGGTCCACCAGAAGGCGACCTCGTCCATGAGCACCGGCTGACCCAGGTAGCGCTGAGCGATGGTGGCCATGGCCGGGTCGGTGGCGAACTCCTGCACCTCGGGGCACTGGAGGCTGACTTCCTCGACGAGGTCGTAGCGGCCGACGAGTGGTGCTGTGCGCGGGATGGGTGCCGGTGGCGTGCCCGCTCCACGCGCGATGCTCGGGGCACTCTCCGCGTGTGCACGGATGGCATCGGTGATGCTCTGATCGACGGTGCGATTGAACACGTAGAAGCCGTTCTGGCTGATGCCCTGCACGGCGGCATCGATCTCGTCGGCGGGGATGAAGCGGCTGCTGGTCGGGTCGGCGATGACCCCCGCCTGGGGGTCGCTCTGCCGGACTACCCGTCGGGAGACCCACTTGCCCACCGAGGGATGCAGGTCCATGGCCGACCGCATCTTGAACTGAACGTCGCCGTCCGTGGACGCGGGCGGCGCGCTCTGGCTGCTGAAGGACTTCGCGGCCGACATGGTGCTGAACAGGCGTGGAATGCGCAGGACGGTCTCAACGGATTCGTGGGTTGCCATGCGGAAAGAATATCCGCGGTTCAGCCCCGGAAGCGACGTCGGAAGGTGTCTTTCGCCTTCGCTGAGATCAGTTGGCCCACTTCGCCGTAGGACAGGTAGGGGGCGAGGGCCTCGGGCTTCGGCGCATCCGGGCGGATGAGGCCCAGATCGCGCGAGTAGTTCGAGTTGATGACCAGGGCTACGTAGCCGCGGGCGATGTCGTCGACGGTGATACCCCGCAGGATGTACTCGAGGTGCTGGCCCTCGTGGTGGAAGACCTTGACCAGAGGTTCACGGGCGTGAATCGGAATGACTCGACTGTGCTGGAGCCACATGTTGTACCAGGTGAACTCGTACGGAGCCTCGTTCAGCGCATCGGCGTAGTCCCAGCCGCGAGGCGCGAGGAAGTCGTCGCGGAACGACCGCAGCACCGTGGCGGAGAAGACCGTGTGGCCGTGGCAGGTCCGGATGATCGGATCCTCGAGGCCAATGATCGACTGGATGCGGCGCAGTGACTGCTCACGTCCCTGCCAGTGCTCGCGGTAGTAACGGGGCTCGACCTTGAGCTCGTTGTCCTCGACGAGGACGGAGTAGGGCGTGTGCTCGTCGCGCATGAAGTCCGAGCGGCCGAAGGGTCGGATGAACACGGCATCGGAGTCGACGCAGAAGTAGTTGTCGGCGAGCCCGAGCTCCCAGAAGGACAGCTTGACGATCTCCTGATTGATGTAGCCCGGTCGCATGCCACCGATGGGTTGCGTGACGAGGTGCGCGTCGAGTGCTGCCTCCGAGAGGACTGTCACGTTCGCGCTGGCGAGATTCCCGAACTGCTCGACGTCACCCGGCGGCACCACGACGTACAGCGGAAGCCCATCGACGTTGAACCGGTTGAAGGACTCGACCAGACGTGCCGCGTACTCGAAGTCAGCGCCGTACGACTTCAGGAGCATCGCCAGGGAACCCATGGCTACGAGGCGTCCTTCGTGGCCTCGATGATGCCGGCCGAGCAGAGGAACATTCCGCGCCAGGTGCCTTCGTGCTCGAGCGCGACCTGCGCCTGGCGGTAAGCAAGGGGGTCGATTCGGTCCGCGAGCATCGGGTAGGCGGGGTGGTAGTTGTACCAGTGGAAGCGGATATCGCTGTAGCCGTGCGCGCGTACGACGTCGGCCAGTTCGAAGGGGTTGTGGAAGCGTGACAGGATCTCGTCGTATCCGTCGCCGGTCGGTCGGGTGCGCTTCGGTGGCTTGTCGACAGCGAGCCGGGCGTCGAGGTCTGCGGCCACGGCATCGCGAATCGTCGCGTCGACTCCCACGAGCAGCTCGTCGAGGACGAACTCCTTGGTGAGGCGGTTGAACGTGAACATCGAGAACATCGAGTTGCGGAACTGCAGCAGCAGTTGGCCGCCGGGGCGCAGGAAGGCATCCATCGACGTGACGAATGCAGCATCGTCGGCAACATGGGGGATGACACCGAGGGCCATCACCGAATCGAACTCACCAGCTCGATCTCGCTCGGCCTGAATGCCATTCGGGTCCTGCACATCGAGCAGGCTGATGAGCTCCGGGTCAAGCCCGTGCGCCGCCATGTTCGCGCGTGCGACCTTCACCATCTCAGGCGATACGTCGTTGCCAGCCACGCGAAGGCCATCGGCCGCGACGGTCACGAGTGGCGTGGCATCGCCCACCCCCAGCTCGTAGACGGACGAGGAGCCAGCCTCCGCGAGCAGGCGCTGCACGAGTTGGAGACGGAACAGATTCGATGGGTACGCGGTGTTCGTCCACAGCTTTTCCGGGTCGTACTGCTCGCCATAGGAGGAGGCGCTCCCGTCATAGTGGGATGCGACGGTCATCAGTGCTCCTTCCGGGGAGCCGTGAGCTCCAGCAAGTCGTGCTCGACGAGTTCGTCGATGATCTCCTGCACCTCGGCCGTGGGCAAGCCCACGAGCTCGGCGATGTCGGCGGCGGAGTGCTGGCCGTCGGAGTAGGCGAGGACGTGGGTGCGAAGGAGGATCACGTCGGCGACGGTTCGAGCGTGCATGGCGTGGTAGAGGCCCCGGGGTCCGAGCTGGGGCTCGCCGATGACGGTCGTGCGGTAGTAGTCGCTGCCTTCGAACTCGGTGATGCAGTCGCGGGCGAGGTCGAGTCCGCCCTGCAGTCCGGTCGGGCTCACGAGGGTCAGATCGTCGAGCGACGTGTGGTACTCCGGATAGGAGCCGTACTTGGTGCGCATCAGGGAGATGAGCGGGAGATCGATGCCCGGCATGCAGTACTGCCGCTCATCACTGCCGCGGTCGAGGTAGGAGTACGTGACCGGTTGCGGGCGGGTGGCAACGATGCGCTGGCCGATGCGGTCGATGGGGGTGTTGCCCAGGCGGGAGGGCATGAAGGAGTAGTCGCCATCGTCGCCGATGCAGGTGAGGTTGAAGCCCGCGACGACGTGCTGGCGCAGATGCTCGAGATTGCGGCTGATGTAGGTGATGGCGCCGATGGTCTCCGGCGCGAAGACGAAACGGTAGGTGAAGCGTCGGCGAGGCTGGGCAGCAATCCACATGGCGAGCGCGGTGGCCACCACCGGTCCGGACAGTTCGTTGTTGGCCAGCGACGGATGGCACACGTAGGTGGTCACGAAGACCTCGTCGGTGGTCTCGCCGGGGATGACGAGCTCGCCGTAGGTGAGGCTCCCCGGCTCCAGTCTGCTGTCGATGACCGCGTGGTATTCACCGTCGATGAGCGTTTCGCGCTGGTCCTGGGTGAGACAGAAACCCCACGTGCGGTTGTAGTAGCTCGTCACGTAGGGGATCGCACCGCGGTGCTCGGCATCGCTGTGCAGGTGTGGTTCGAGATCGGCGAGGGACAGCCGCACATCGACCGGGGTGGAGTAGCCGACGACGTGCACATTGCAGTCGGCGAAGTCGATGATGCGCTCTCCGTCGGGGCCTTCGAGGTAGGCGCCGCGGATGTTCCATTCGTCGGGCACCGTCCAGTCGAGGGCGGCCGTGCCGCTGGGAACCTCGTGGATGACCAGGCCGGGCAGGTACTCGCCGAGGATCGCCAGGGTCTGGCGCACACCGTCGCCGGTGAGGCTGCGGCAGATCGGGAACAGCCGAGTCGCGAGTTCGTGCATGAAGCGCCCCTCGACAGGCGCGACAGCCGTGTCCGAGTCGGGTGAAGGCACGATCTCTACGATAGCGAACGTGACCCAGCCGACCCCCGGAGCCGAAGTGCTCCTTGTCGTGGCGACCCTGGGGCGCCGGCCTGAATACCTCCGTCAGACCCTCGTGTCGATCCGCTCGCAGGACGTTCCTGCCGAGGTGGTCATCGTGGCGCCTCTCGACGCTCCGGGGATTCATGAGACGGCTGCTGAGTTCGGAACAAGGCTCCTGGCCGATCCGGGCAGCCTCACGAAGGCGATCAACCTCGGGGTCAACGAGGTCCTCGGTGCACATCGGTATGTGAACTGGCTCAATGACGACGATCTGCTGGAGCCGGGGTCGCTGCGGGCCACCGTGACAGCCCTCGAGCAGGACCACGCGGCGGTGGTCGCCTTCGGATCCTGTCGCTACATCGACGGGACGGGCCGCGAACTGTGGATCAGCAAGGCGGGACCGTGGGCCCCGCGGGTCCTGTCGTGGGGCCCTGACCTCATCCCGCAGCCGGGCATGCTGGTCCGCGCGGACTCATGGCGTGCAGTCAACGGGCTCGATGAGAGCTACCGCCTCGCGTTCGACCTTGACCTGCTGCTGCGCTTGAAGAGGATCGGCGCGCTGGTCGACGTCGGGCAGGTCGTCTCCAGTTTCCGGTGGCATGCGGACTCACTTACCGTTGACGATCGGTTAACGAACATCGCCGAGTCCGAGCGGGCCAAGCGAGCGGCCTTGAGCCCGATGGCGCGCAGACTTGCGTGGCTATGGGAGGCGCCTGTGCGGGTCGCGACCCGGCAGGCGGCCAAGGAGGTCAACCGGCGGGCGATGCGGCTCTCAGCAGGCTGACGGGTTGACGCGCAGGACGATGGCGTCGGCCTCATCGACCGCGATGGTGGCGTACGGCTCCCATGTGCGGGCAGTAGTGCGGGCCGGATCCACCCAGACCCAGTCGACCCCCGCTGCGCAGAGGGGTGCAACGGATTCAGCGCTGGGATTGTTGATGAATTCCCACGAGGCGACCTCGCGTGTGAGTAGCTCGGTCACGTGGCTCGACCTGCCGTAGGGCGCCTGGTACTGGATACCGGCGCCGTACATCGGCTGGGCGCTGAGGGCTGGCACGAACGGGCTGTAGGTGATGTTCGTCGCCGTCAGGTCACCCTCGCTCGCATTCGCTGCGAGCCACGTCGCGGCCCGTGCCTGAGTTGGCGTCCACGCCGTCACCGGGCCTGCATCGATGGCCGTCGTGAATGGGGTGAACGGCCGGAACTCGGTCGGGGAGAAGCCGCCCTCGGCCTGGACGGCGAACCCGGCCGCATCGGCACTCAGGATCCGGCCGAGGCTCGCGAGGGTGACGAAGGCGAGGATCGTGAGGCTGAGGGCGCCTGCGCGGTAGGACCCGCGCCGGCGAATGGACCGGGCGGCGACGGCCCCGATGACGATCGCACCACCGGCCGCGACGAGCGGGCCTAGCCAGCGGAGCGTGATGCTGGCGCCGGGCCCGGCAGTCCACAGCCACGCGACGGCGGCGGTGAGGACGACTCCCGCGATGACCGTGACCAGCGCCGGACGTGATGGCCGCCAGCCCCGGCCGGGGAAGGTGGCCATGACACCGCGCGATGCGCCGACGGCCGATGTCACGGCCAGCGGCGCGGATGCAGCGAGGGCGAACCACGTGTCGTTGAGCCCGCCGCTGAAGAACAGCAGGGCGAGCAGGGAGGCGGCGCCAGCACCGACACTGAAGACGGTGGTGGGACGCCAACGGGATGACGGGTCGGCAAGGAGCCACAGGACGCCGGCCCAGCGCGGCACGATCGCGAGCCCGAGCAGCGCGGTGCCGACGATGATTCCCCACCAGAAATTCGTGGGGTTGAGTCCCTGCACGCTCGAAGCCTTGTTCAGCAGGCTGCCCAGCCCGAGGCCTCCTTGCTCGGCCGATCCGGCGACCACCGCCAGGTAGACGACCAGCATCGCCGCGGTGATGGATACGACGCCGAGCCATGCGCGTTTCCACCAGAGTTCATGTCGCACGGTGGCGGCGATGGCCACGAGGCCCCAGCCGGCGAGGACGACGGCGACCGAGCTGATCTTCCCGCCTGTTGTTGCCGCCGCCAGCAGCACGACGCCTGCGGCCAGTGCGAGGAGTGGCAGGCGAGTTGCGGCCCGTGGGGGGAGCAGCGACAGTGCCCC
>JAPLBU010000126.1:17981-22843 GCA_026392575.1 Actinomycetota bacterium
CGAAGTGGAGGATCGTGCCGTAGGTGGCACCGACGTAGCCGCCGGCGACGAGGAGCACGACGGCGAGGGTCGGCGCCCACCGGCCGCGCGTCATGCGCTGAGTCCAGGCGATGGCGATGAGCAGGGTGCCGATGAGGGAGACGACGGGCAGGACCCGCGTGAGGACAACGAACGGCTCGGCACCCACCGTGGCAGCAAGCTGACCGGACCAGGCGTAGGTGAACCAGTGATAGCGCAGTTCGGCCCCGGCCATGAGGATGCTGTCGGACGGCCCGAGGCGGGCAAGTGACGTCGACAGGGCCTCGAAGAACAGCATGTCCGGGTGGTACGTCGTGGTGGGACTGTCGGCCGCGAGCGGGTAGTTCCGCAGATTGATGGCGATGGACCCCAGGCCCGCTGCGCCGCCGATCACGAGGGCTACGAGTGCGGGGGCCCACCGGGTGGGTCGCATGGAGGTCAGTACTGCGCGGTGCCGGGCCCAGACCCAGGGCAATGCGATGGCCGTCACGATGCTCGGCACTGCCCAGGCGATGCGGACCGGCAGCACGGAGAAGAGCAGGAGTCCGCTCATCGTGGCGGCCGCTGTGCCGAGCGCCAGACCCATCCCGAGCACCTCGAGGACGCGGACACTCGTGCCCCTGGCGAGCCGCCACCAGACAGCACCTGTTGCCGTCTGCACGGCGACGACGATGAGGGCGAGGACGAGAGTGGTCATCGCTTGGCCACCTTGGCCCACACACCGCGGTAGGCCGCCATGCGAAGGAACTGGCGGCCGGTGTTGGCATATTCGCGCAGTGATGCGGTGCCGTGCAAGGCGAGGTTGTTGCGGCGAGCCCGGTGGAACTCGGCCAGGGAGTCACGCCATCGCGTGGTCGACACACCGCCCTCGACGAAGGTGGCGATGACGAGGTCGAGGTAGAGCGGGTCCGACACCTGGCTGAGGCGAAGGAACGCCGCGTAGTCGGCCGTGATCGCGTACGAGGTGTCGAAGCCACCGACGGTGATGAGGGTCTCGCGGCTCGCGAAGGTGCCCTGATGCGGCGGGAAGTGTCCCCCACTGAAACCGCCGGCCTGCTCGCGCGCGTAGTCCCATCTCGGTGTCACGGTGCGGGTCCCGCCACGCTCGACGATCTCGACTTCACCGAAGGCCCACGTTGGTTGCCGGGCGGATAACAGGGCTCGCACCCGGGCCAGGACAGCGGGATCGTGCAGCGTGTCGCCAGCATTCAGGAACAGCACGTAGTCGCCGCTGGCGAGCGACAGAGCCGTGTTCATTGCCGAGTAGATGCCTGCCGGCTCAACCCAACTCTGGGTCGCTACTGACGAGGGCAGATCGAGGGGTGGGCGTGAACTGTCGACCACGACGTGTTCGACACCATCCGTGTCCTGAGAGTCAATAGACGCGACGGTTCGCGCGAAGCCGTCGGCATCGTCCTTGACCACCGTGATGATGCTGAGCCACGGGGACGCGGGTTGCCCGCTCGACACGACTGCTACCGCGTCTTGACGAAGACGCGGCCGGAGTAGTCGATCGGATGCATGTACGGGCGGTGACCGGCTGCGGCGAAGTACTCGTCCACGGCCGTGCGTGCACCCTGCCAGTGCCCGTAGTCGTCGAGGATGCACACGCCGCCGACGACGAGCCGCGGGTAGAGAATCTCGAGGCCGAGGCGGGTGGACTCGTACCAGTCGGTGTCCAGACGAAGGAGGCAGATCTGCTCGGGGACAGACTCGTGCAGGGTGACCGCGACGTCACCCTCAACGAACGTGAAGTTGTCGAACGGGTAGCCGGTCGAGCGCACATTCGTCTCGACATCGCTGCGACCGGCGACGCACCAGACGTTGTTCCCGTCGCCGATCTCGGTGGTCGACAGCATGTCGGCGGCTGTGACACCTGTCCCGGCCTCGACATCCTCGACGGTCGGGTCGGTCATTCCGGCGAATGTGTCATAGAGCCAGATGCGTCGGTCAGCCACGCCGAGTCGGGTGAGCTCCCTGGCCATCGCCATCACGCTGCCACCACGCCATACCCCGCACTCCGCGAAGTCGCCGGGCAGCTGCTCGTCGGTGACATAGCGGACGGCGTTCAGCAGGCTCCAGAGACGCTCGGCCGAGGTCATGGTGAAGGGCCGGAGCGAGGCGATCAGGGCGGCATCGTCGGACGTCGCCTCAACGGGCAGGCGCTGCCCTGCCGAGCCGAGGCGGGAGATCTGCAATCCCACCTTGCCGGCGGCAGCGTTGATGAGCTGCTCGTATCGCTTCACTGGCGCATTATCGCAATGTCCGCATCGATAGCTGGTCGATCGGGGCGGGTTCGACGACCCAGCAGTCGCCGGCCTGCAGCTCTCCGGCGGTGAAGAGGTCCATGAGGGCGAGATTGAGCTTCCAGTCGATCGGCACCACGGGCTCCATCGGCAGTGCATCCATGGCTGAGACGAGCCGCGACACGAAGTCGCCTCGATAGAGGATCGCGCAAACCGTGTTCGTCACCGGGCGATCAGCCGCGAGCACGGATCGCGGAATCGAACCGGCCCATTCCACACCTCGAACGGGCGCAAGGAGGTGCTCGATGCCGAGTTCGGCATTGGTGAACGACTGCGACACGTTCACGTACTGGGGCTGCCGCGGCCCGGCGGCCATGAGCCCCGCAAGGCCGGCCGCGCAGTCGGGGAGATCGAGCGCCGCCGCATCGTCCTCGAGGATCAGCACCCAGTCCGACCCGACGGCCAGCCCGGCGCGCAGCAGATCCAGATGGGAGAGCTCGATGTTGAGCAGCCGTTCGGTCATGCGCGGGCCCGGGGAGCGGAGGGCCTGTTCCGCGCGGCGCAGCCACCTCAGGGAATGACCCGCCCACCACCGCGGCCCGGTGCTGCGCTGCAGGAAGCGTGCCCACTCGCGCTCGAGGTGCAGCTGCGCGGTCAGGCTGTCCTGGGTCATCCGATCGGTGACCGGCAGCGTCGCAGAGTCGTGCAGGTCGGCGGTATTGACCTGCGCATGAGCCTCAACACCGAGCTGGGCGAGGGGTGCAACCAGCTGCTGGGCGAGTCCGCCAGGCCCCTGGCTGACCGAGAAGCGGGACCCCTCATGGCTGACGACGCCGATGAAGAGGGATGTCACGGACTCACTCCAAGGCCGGGGGAACGTGCGTCTGAAGGTAGGTTATCGGGCGTGAGCGAGGCGGACGGGCTGGAGACGCAGGAGCCCGACGTCGCCCACAAGGGCCTCAATGTCGTCGACTTCGAGAGCCCCGGCGTGGTGCCGGCCGTGCGCAAGGCCGTCGACCTGCTCCCCCCTGGCAAGCGTCGGCTCCTCTTCCTGGCGGCTGCCGTCCAGATCTCGCTCGGGATCCTCGACCTCATCGGCATCGCCCTGATCGGCCTCGTGGCTGCCGTGGCCGTGTCGGGGGTCGGCGCTGCGGTGGGTTCCGGTGCGGCCTCCGAGAGTCTCCCTGAGTGGGCTCAGACCATCTTGTCGTGGGTCGGGCTGGATGGCCTGACGATCTCGCAGCTCTCGGTGCTGCTTGCCCTTGCAGCCGTCCTCATCCTCGTCGTGAAGACCGTGCTGTCGGCGCTGATGTCGCGGCGCATCATCCGCTTCCTGGCCAACCGTCAGGCCGATGTCTCGGTGCGCCTGGCGCGCGAGTTCCTCAGCCGGCCGCTCGCCCATGTTCAGCGCTGGACGACTCCGGAGGCCATGTACGCCTTGGGCAGCGGCGTGGCCGCGGCCACGGTGTCGCTGCTCGGTGCGTCGATCACGATCGCATCCGAGGTCTTCCTCTTCTCCATCGTCGGAATCAGCCTGTTCCTTTACGACCCCATGCTGACGGTCATCTGCATCGCGCTGTTCGCGATCATCGCCCTCGTCCTCTACAAGGGACTGGGCGGCTGGACGTCGCGTAATGCGCGGGTGATGACGGATGCCTCGATCGACACGCTCACGGCGGTGTCCGAGGCGCTGGCCACTTACCGCGAGGCGACGGTGCTGAACCGTCGTGACCTGTACGTGACGCGATATGAGGGTCTCGTGGGCCGCTACGCGGGGGCCAGCGCGACGGCCGGCTTCATCCTCGAGATCCCGAAGTACGTCCTCGATATCGCTCTCTATCTGGGCGTTCTCCTCCTCGGGGTGGTGCAGTTCCTGACCAAGGACTGGACGTCCGCGGCCGCGACCGTGGCGCTGTTCCTGGCGGCCGGGTCGAGGATCCTCCCGGGGCTGCTGCGACTGCAGGGCGCGAGCATCACCATTCGCAATGCGGCCGTGCAGGCCCAGCCCACCTTCTTCATGTCCGACTACCTGATCCGCACGCGGTCGGCGGACGAGGCAAATAGGGAGCCGAGCGCACGTGTGACGGCCGAGCAGATTCATGCCCACGTGGTCGCCGGCTACCCCGACTTCATCGCCGACGTGCGGGTCGAGTCGGTCACGCTCACCTACTCCGATGCCGATGAGCCCGCACTCATCGAAGCGTCCTTCACGGCACTCACCGGTACCTCGGTCGCGCTGGTCGGCTCCACAGGAGCCGGCAAGTCGACCCTCGCCGATGTGGTCCTCGGCGTGATGGAGCCGGAGTCCGGCACCGTGACCATCAGCGGCCTGCCGCCCCGGCAGGCCATCGACCGCTGGCCCGGCGCCATCTCCTATGTCCCGCAGGCGGTCGCGCTGGTGGCGGGCTCGGTGCGACAGAACGTGGCCCTCGGCCTGCCCGATGAGGCCATCGACGATGACCTCGTCTGGGAGGCGCTGCGGCGCGCCCACCTCGACGACTTCCTCGTCGAGAACCGCGAGGGCCTCGACACGATGATCGGTGAGCGCGGCTTCCGGCTGAGCGGAGGCCAGCGCCAGCGCCTGGGCATCGCCCGCGC